>CANRJU010000224.1 GCA_947631075.1 uncultured Lachnospiraceae bacterium | reverse complement strand
GCTGGCGTTTCCGTTGCCTGCGGAGGCTGCGGAGTTGCTGTGGCCTGCGGCTTTTCTTCTGGCTCAGCATATTCCAGCGTCTGCACATATGTCTGTATGCAATTTTTGCACTGATATCTTATAAATCCCTCCTCGGTCTCCGTTGCTTCGCTGCGCTCTGCTTCTATGTAATCATGTTCCCCTGTTGCCGGTACAACATTATCGACTTCCTCATATCCGCAATCGCATTGATACAGGTCGTAGCCATTCTCCATGCAGGTCGCCTTTACTGTCTCTTTATACTGCAGATTATGCTGATGCAAGGCTGCATTTGCAGTGCTTTCCACATACTTTTTCACATCATCAGAATCACTGCTGAATTGAATGCTGGCAGACTGATCAAAGGCATTGCCGTCTATGTCAAAGGAATTATCCGGCATGGATACCCTTGCAAGCAACGGGCAGCTGTCAAATGCCTTATATCCAACCGCCAGCGTCAGGTCCGGCTTCATATAATCAGACACGGTCACCTCGGCCAGATTCGGGCAGTTATAAAAAGAGTATTCTCCAATGCCCGACACCTCGCAGTCAATATAGACCGAAATGATTTTATCCCTGTACTCGCTCCACGGCACAGAGTCTTCGGTATAATTTTCCATGCTGCCCTGCCCGGACAAAACAAGCTCTCCATCCTGATACAGACAATAGCTTACATTCTCTCCGCACGGGCCCTCCGAAATAATATTGTATGTGTCCTCGTCGCTTTCATCTTCCGATGCGCTATTTTTTAACAGCTTCGACGACTGTATGGTGACGGCCTGTTTTTTCATTATATTGGATATCAGTTTCCTGACTCCGATACGCGAAATGCGGTCAAACGGTTTCTCGCTGTCGCCGCCATTATTGTAAAAATTCGCCGCTGATTCAAAACAATTAAATATAACTCCATTATCTACCTGTATATCCTCGCTCATATTGGGTGTATTGATCTTATGCCAGTTTTTCAGCGTATAGCCGCCTGCTTTTTTGGTTTTTACCAACTCGGCCGCATACATCTCTGAATGAGACTTTCTCCCAAATGATATGGAGCAAATACAGTATCTGCCTTTTCCGCTGACTCCAAAGCTGACGCCTTGCGTGCGTTTAGGCAGACGAATCTCACTGGACGTCGGACTGCCTGTCTTAGTATCATATGAATACATATAATTTTTGCTGGCGTCTTTATCATCAAAATTTCCGACAAACAGCTCGCCGTCCCAAAATATAAACGACGCATTAATCGTATTTATGCAGTCATTTTTTGGTATAGTAACTGTATATACATCCTTTTTTGATGAAACAGCCTTTTTAACCTCTTCATATGATAATTTCCACACCTTTTCATCACCTGAACCGGCTATGTACACTGTATTATTTCCAAATGCAAGACCGCCTACATGATTGCCCTCTTTCAATCCTGCATCATCTTCCACTTTCAGGCGGATGGTTGTAATATATTTTTTAGTCTTTTTGTCCATAACATATATTACAGAACGATGCCGCACACCCTCCCCTTCGCTAGTATCAATGATTTTGCCATTTTTTGTTGCCAGGTTATGACAATACGCTGAAATCAGCACATAATCATTGGTGGCGCATACGCCCTGTGGTACTGCAGCATGACAGGCGTCTTTTTGGTCTCCTTCCGTCTGGTTCGTCTGTTTGAGCCCCGGAATTATCATGTCCACTGAAACATCATTTTTACTCTCATTGCTAAAATAATTCCGGCTGTCAAAATACTCTTTATATACGGGATCTGTAAGTATTGCAGCTATAGACTTTTCAGCGCAGACGCCATCCGATGATGTGTTGTAAGATACATCTGACATTGTTTCGTTCTCATCCTCATTCAAATCGCTCGAAGTAACCTTCCCTGCATAACTCCAACAGGATGATAAAAGATTTATATGCAATGCAGGGCGAACGCCATATCTGTAAAATACAGGGGTATTTCCTTCAGCCCCAGAACTATTATTAACATAAAATTTATATCTGGTATCTGCTGTCCATATAAATCCTCGTGTCCACCAAGGTCCCTTTTTCCCATCTGCATATGATTCATCATATGAATAATCTGAATAATAAGCCAGTCGCGTTAAGCCATTATTATCCTCACTAAACCCATATTTATTTTTCTTTAATTCAGATGAAGATAAAAGAAAAAGCTTATCCTTTGAATTATCATATTCATCATCATCTTTATATAAATCAGCATCATTATTCACAACATCTGTTACCTTAATTGCATCTTTTTCATTTTCACTAAAAGCAGTATTATAAAAAAAACGATTAAGCCATAACCTCAATGTGCAATTTCCCCAATAATCATTATCTTCATCATCATATTTTTGACTATCCAAAATTTTATCTGCTAATAAAAAAGCATCATCACCATCTACAGAAAGAACTCTCCATTTAATAGGTTCTTTAGCATCCTCTCGATCAGCATCTCCGTCCCCATTTGTGTCGTTTTGCCAATATTCTCCAAAATAGATACAATCCCAAGTAGCACTATCTGTGCTTATATTATACTCTGGATTATTAAGCCCATATTCTGCCGCCTCTGCCGTAGTTTTACTTACATTCAATCCTGCCATACGTGTCAGCATCAACGAACAGCATATCACAAATGGTAAAATTTCTTGTATTATTCTATTTCTCATAATAATCTCCTTAAAATTAAATTTTTACTTCTTAATTAACGTGCCTTTATACGAAACCAGCTTGTTTTTTATACACACCCTCCTCTCTTAATGCATAAACACAGCCTCGCCATGTCTAAGCATATAATACAATTTTTCCGCGTCTGCAGGTGGCAGATTGATGCACCCGTGGGAGCCGTTTGTCCGGTACAAGGTTTTGCTCCAGCAACTCCACGGCTGCCAGCTGGCCGGATGAAATCCCGTGCCCGTCCATGTAATACGCACCCAGTATCTCACAAACGTCCGATAATCCTCTCCCACCATAGTGTAATTAGTCCGATGCTCCTTGATGTAATAAACACCGGTCCTCGTCTTTCTTCCCGGCACCGGAAGCCCTGATATGCAGGGACAGGAATAGACAACCTTGCCTTTTCGGAACACATACACCTTCTGCGCCTTCAACGACACCTCAACATAATTCTTAGGATCCCAATCACAAATCGCGCCGTCAAAATCCTTTTTATACGCCGAGGTCAGATACACCGGCTTATTCGTAATAGTCCGAATAGATTTCAGCTCCTGTTCCGAATCACCTCCGCTCTCTGCCGGATCGGATGGCCGAAGCGACTTTTTCAACTGCTTCATGGTCTCCGCCTCACTGATCTGCCAGCCGTAATCTCCGCCTGATATAGTTACCTTTTTCTTTGTATGCGACTTAAATTTTCTGACCTTTCCCACGGTACAATATTTCTTGCAGAACTTTTTTACCCACTTTTTCATTTGCGCCTGATCGAGCTTCAGAGAGCCCTCTTTAAATGAAATCCATTTTGCGATTTTCTCCGGCTCAATAGTTTCTATGTATTTTGAGTCTAATTTCCACCGGACACGGCGTCTTGCCACATCATTACCGATTCGAATCTGCGTCTGCAATTTTTCATCCTGGTAGGTAACCAACGGCTTTTCATATACATCCGGGTGCTTGGCTTCATCCTTTAAATCCAAAGTCATATTTCCTTGATTCAATGCTGTTTCCGCCTCGGTCAGAAGCTCTTCCAGCTTCACAACATTACCCGGCTGTTCCTCTACGCATACATACCCCTTCGCTTCCTTGTCATACTGCACATACGCGGATTTCGGCTCCTGAATCTCATGCTGTTCGTCGCCCAGGACCAGAACAGATTCAGAAATCCGCTTTTCCAGCGCCTCTTTGTCATAAGACGCATTAAATCCCGCGTGTACATCACCGGCTTTAGGAAATAGTATGATTCCATCCGAGTGCTGAATCTGAAATGCCTCTGTCCATCGTTCATCCGGCTCAATCTGATAGTCAATTTCATCTCCTGAAATCACCATCTGGATATTGTCGCGGCCCATAATCGTAAGTTCATAATCCTGAAAATGTTCCTCCAGCTTTTCCTGGGATTTCTCCAGCGTATATCCTGCTACCGGTACAGTATTTATGGTCGTTCCCGGATACCAGCGGTCTCTATAATATATATTTTGAACCGTAATCAGCCCGCACATCCCCACAAGAATCACAGTTGCAATAATACATACAACTGCACACATTTCTCTCTTCATCACAAATTACACCAAACCTTATAATCGTTTCGTAGCTCTTTTCGGAAACGCCTTGCGCTTAAATTGAAATACATATCCCGTGGAGTAATTCCACAGTTGCGCGTCTGTCCACAAACAGAAATTAGCGTTCCTGCTTCTCGGCGTCGTATCAAAATGATACCATCCGCCCCGTATGTAGGTCAGATTCCAGTAATGCGTCATTCCATTGGGTACCGGATATCTCTTTACCATTACATTTGTAATTCCCGCTCTTGTCAGGAGCAGCCGCGCTGTGGCGTAAAAGCTGTAACAATCTCCGGAACGGTACCGAAGCCCTCGCAGGCCTGCCTGCCGCCAGTTCCCGTGCGCGCTGTGGGGTATATAGGAAGAACGTCCCCGAATATATCGGTAAATCGCCCGCGCCTTTTTTTCCTGCGACCAGCTTTTGCGAGTAATGGAGCGCAGAATCTGATCTGCCGCTAATTCCGCTGATCCAGGCAAATACACCCGC
>CANRJU010000223.1 GCA_947631075.1 uncultured Lachnospiraceae bacterium | reverse complement strand
TGCAGTTTTCCAGGCTGGATTACCGGATTGCCGTCATATATAAAATAGTTGAAAGCATCCGCAAAAACTGCATTGTCCTTCATGTAATCCTTTGTAATGGTATCAATCTTTCCCAATATACATCCCCCCCCTATCTAATGTGCTTCTCTCCAAACTGTAAAATTCGTATTTCTTTGTCTGTATGCTTCTAAGCATGCTCCTATAATTATTTATAACTATTTCCCTGCCACATCTTTTAGAATGATATTACCTTACCACAAAAAAGAAGGAAAAACAATTAGCAGATATGTACAAAAATATTTTTCTAATTTTGTGAAAAATCACGAATTTTCGGCGTTTTACGCCACTGTTAGCGCATTACGCCCGTCTGAAGAACATCTTGAAAAAACACCTTGAAAGTCATCATCCCCGGTTGCCAGAACGCCGTTTCTCGTGATACAATACAGGTAACACACTACGAACCAGACAATACACATCAGGCCATATAGTACACCACGCGCCGTCTCCAGCCCGCCGCGCGGAGTCATGTGTTCAGGAGGGAAAATAAAATGCTCGCGATTTTACTTGATCCGGCTTCCGAAAAAGCCATGTACATCCAGATTTACGAATACATCAAGGAGGAAATCCTGTCGGGGCGCTTAGCTTATCACGAAAAGCTCCCCTCCGCCCGCTCCCTCGCCGCCTTTTTGCAGGTCAGCCGCGCCACGGTGGACACGGCCTACGAACAGCTGGTGGCCGAGGGATATGTGGAGCCAAAGCCGAAAAGGGGATATTTCGTCAATTCGCTGGAGGAGTTTACCTGGAAGCCGACGCCGAAAAACAATCTGCGAAACACTCTGTCAGGCAGTCATCAGAAAGACCACCCTGCCCAAAAGAACGACAGCCCTTTCGAACACAGTAAAACGAAAACGGACGAACGGTCTCCCCGCCCATACACCACCCCGCACTGGCTCTATGATTTTAACCCGGACGCCATCGACACCGCCCATTTTCCCTACTCCATCTGGAAATCCCTCGGAAAAAACGAGCTGGACCAGTCGGACAATTTTCTCATGGGGGAAAATCTGGGCGAGCCCTCCCTGCGGAGCGCCATCGCGGACTACCTCCACGGCTCCCGCGGAGTTCTCTGCTCGCCGGACAACATCGTCGTGGGGGCGGGGCTGTCCCACCTGCTTCAGATGCTCTGCGTCCTCTTTGACGAAAAGCCGTCCATCGCGATGGAGGATCCCGGCTACATCAGCGCGAGAAAACTGCTTACAGCCGGCGGGTGTCGGATCATCGATATCCCCCTCAAGGGAGGCTCGCTCGACGCCGCGTCACTGGAGGATACGGACGCGAAAATCTGTTATGTCACGCCCACCCACCAGTTTCCCCTGGGGGCCGTCATGCCCATAAACCGACGCCAGAAGCTCCTCCAGTGGGCCTCTAAGGAAAAAGGGCGCTACATCATCGAGGACGACCACGACAGCGAGTTCCGCTACACCGGCCGCCCCATCCCCGCCCTGCAGAGCATTGACAAGGAAAATCGCGTCATCTACATCGGCACCTTTTCCCGCGCCGTCTCCCCGGCGCTACGCACCGGCTACATGGTCCTGCCCCCCGCGCTCATGGAAAAATACCGCGAAAAGTGCGGCTCCATCGCCTGTCCGGTGCCCCGGTGGGACCAGAATATCCTCGCGCGCTTTATCACGGAGGGTTATTTTGAAAAGCATTTGAACCGCATGAGGAAAATCTATAAAAACAAGCACGATTTCATGGTGGAACAGATTCGCCGCTATTTTCCGGAAGATCAATTTCGAATTTCGGGGGACAACGCCGGTCTCTATGTGCTGCTGCACTACACCGGCCCTATCCCGGAGGAGGAAATCGAAAAGAGGGCAGAAAAAAACGGCATCCGACTGCGCTCCCTGAAAGGGTATTACGCCAGTCTTTCTGCCGATTATCATCCTACCTGTCTGTTGGGTTTTGCCGATCTGAGTGAGGCGGACATGGAAAAGGGCCTTGCCCTCTTAGCCCACGAAGTATTTCTTCTGCCTGAGCCGTGTCCCTCTGAATCTGGGCTTTCAGCTCACTAAGAGAGTCAAATTTTTGCTCCGGCCGCAAAAAATCCATAAGATACGCCGTAATCGTCTTTTCGTAGAGGTCGCCCTGGTACTGAAAGAGCCACACCTCCAGCCCCACCGGATTCTCGCCGGGAATAGTGGGCTTCACCCCCAGATTCGCCACGCCCTCATACCAGCTGTCTTTCACCTGCACCATCACGGCGTACACGCCGAAGGGCGGAAGCTCCTTGTCCGGCGCGGGGCTGATATTCGCCGTCGGCACATCCATTCTGCGCCCCAGCTTATTCCCCGTGTGCACGCGCCCCCGGATAAAATAGGGGCTGGCCAAAAGCCCGTTGACCTCCGAAAGTTTTCCCGCGGTCAACAGCTTTCGGATTCTCGTGCTGCTGATGATTTTCCCGCCCTCTCGCAATTTGTCAAATACAGCAACAGAATAGTTATTTTTTGCCCCCATCTGCTGTAGCAGGCGGACGTCCCCCGCCCGGTTGTGCCCGAAGCGGAAATCCGCGCCCACTACGACTTTTCTCGCGTCGCAGCGCCTCACCAGAATTTCCTCCACAAATTTCTCCGGTTCCATCCGCATAAAGTCCTCCGTCACCGGCGCGGCGATAAAGACGTCCACGCCCAGGCTCTCCGCCAGGGACAGCTTTTCCTCATAGGAGTAAATACATTTTCCGGAACCGGGGAATAAAAAGGTAAACATGACCACCGTCAGACCGCTTTTTTTAGCCTCTGTGAGCAGCAGACGGTGTCCCTTGTGGATTCCGTCGAACTTGCCGATACACACGGCGGTGCCGTTCAGTTTGAAATTTAAGTCGGTTATAATCTTCATTCTCTGGTTCCTCTATTCATGAAACATCTTCACAACGTGGAAGGCGTTCTCCTTTTTTACATACCGGTACAGGGCGTAAAAATCCCCGTCCGGGCCGTACACTCTCACCTGCTCTCCATCCGCAGGCAAAATATCACATGATAACAAGCTGCGCGGTATCACGTTCCCATTTTTTACCAGTTTCAGCGCTGCCTCCTCCACCCGCACCGGGCGGCACCCATCAAACAGGCGGTCCACCGGAATCAGAATCTCCTCCGCCCCCGAACGTCCCACGATTTCCTCGATTTCAGGGAGTGTTTTTGCCTGCTCCAGCGAAAAATTCCCCACGCGGGTCCGCACCAGGCTTTTCATAGCCGCGCCGCACCCCAGCCGCTCACCCATATCATGGCAGAGCGTGCGGATATAGGTGCCCTTCGAACAGGCCGCCTCCATAGTAAAGGCGTCCTCCTCCGGGCTAAAATCCGTGATTTTTAGACTGTGAATCGTCACAGGCCTCGGCTTTCTCTCGACCTGCTGTCCCTTTCTCGCCAGCTCATAGAGCCTTTTTCCGTTCACCTTGACCGCGGAATACATGGGCGGAATCTGCAAAATATCACCGGTAAACGCGGCCGCCGTCTCCCGCAGCTGCTCCTCCGTGACCGACACGCTCCGCTGCGAGAGAACCTCTCCCGTCATATCCTGCGTGTCCGTGGTGACGCCTAACTTCACCTTAGCCACATAGGCTTTATCCCGGTCCGTCAGAAGATTGCACACCTTCGTGGCCCTGCCAACGCACACAGGCAGCACCCCGGTCGCATCCGGATCCAGTGTCCCCGTGTGCCCGATTTTTTTCATGTGAAGGATTCCCCGCAGCTTTGCCACCACGTCGTGGGAGGTAAATCCCTTTTCCTTATTTACAATAATGATTCCATTCATTCCTTCACCGCATCGCTCTCCGGCTGTTCGTCCTGCGCTTTCAGCTGCTGCTCAATGTGGAGCGTCAGGTTGTTGATCACGTCGAAGGCCGCTCCCTTAATCGTGCAGCCCGCCGCTTTCACATGGCCGCCGCCGCCAAAATAGGTGCAGATTTTGCTGACGTCCACAATATCGTTGGATCGCATGCTGACCTTGTACTCGCCCGGTTCGCGCTCGTCGAGCAAAATCGCCACCTCGATTCCCTCTGTCGTCCGAAGCTGATCGATCACGCCGTCGAGGTCGCCCCCGCCCGCGTCATAAAAATCGAGTACACTTCTTCTCACTACAGAGAAAATGCATCGGCCATCCAAAATCCGCACGCTCTCCATCAGGCAGCGCCCCATTATCTGAAGCTGCTTGTAGGATTTCATGTAAAAACTTCCATCTATGATTTTTCCAAAAGGAATCCCTTTTGCCATGAGATTGGCGGCAATCCGCATCGTCTCCGGCGATGTACAATTATGCTTGAATACACCGGTGTCGTGGACAATGCCGGTGTAGATGGCGCAGGCCACCCCGTAGGAAATTTTTTCATCTTCCATCTGCGTGTACAAAATTTCGCAGGTAGAGCTCTTTTCCGGCATCACCAGATTCTCATTTCCGAACATCGTATTGGTCACATGATGATCCACACAGTACACAAAGCCCGCGCGCTTCATAATGTCCTCCGCCTGTCCCAGCCGGTCCACGTCCCCGCAGTCCAGCGCGATAAACAAATCGTATTTCTCGCCCTTATCCGCGCGACAGACCTCATTCCGGGCCTCATCGTCCCGCAGATAGGAAAAACAATCCGGGATTTTAGTCAGGTACACCGTGACCTTTTTGTCCGGAAAATTTTCCCTTATATATCGATACAGTCCCATGCAGGCGCCGATGCAGTCGCCGTC
>CANRJU010000222.1 GCA_947631075.1 uncultured Lachnospiraceae bacterium | reverse complement strand
GAACCAAAGCTGACGGTTCCAGACTCCATCAATTGAGTCTGGAACATATCGGTAAAAATCTAAATGATTGTGTTTAACCTATTAAAATATGGATTTTTTCTAGAATTTAATTTTTCGATATCGTACTCCGCCTTCATCATATATCGCCTCCATTTGCATACTCGTTATAGGTTCGTGGCCCCTTCTTGGTTGCTTTTCTTGATAGTATATATGTCACTCATCTTTATAACCCTTCCATCAAATCTGAAAATACATCTTCTGCCGGTCTTGCGCAATTCCGTTTTGCCTCATCCAAGCCCCGCTGCATCATTTGATCGAATTGCTCTCTGCTCATCTCATCATACGCCAAAGGGCCATCAGATAATTTCAAAGAATTTAAAGAAAAGGAAATTCCGCGAGTTACTACATTTGCTGTTTTTGCTGCCATTGACCTCACCTCTCTTTGTTCTGCTTTTCTTAATTATACAAATTTGCATGGCATTTTGCAATACCAATCAGAAAACACTTTTTCTAAAAAAGCAAGCAAGAGACTGCCCGCAGGGCGTTTTGCCCCGATGACAGTCTCCTGTTCATGACATTCTAATGCTAAATATTATCCTTTAGTAATATTATTTAGCCTTTACGGTCTTCTTTGCAGCCTTGTAACCGCTCTTGGTTGCCTTTACGATGACCTTCGTGCCCTTCTTCATCTTCTTTGTCGTGAGCGTGAACTTCTTGCCGCTTACCTTTGCTTTTTTATAGCCAGCCTTGCCAACTTTTACCTTTACAGTTGCCTTTGCAACGGATACCTTACCGGTTACCTTTGTGCCCTTAGCCTTTACGCTGGAAAGCTTGATGGCCTTCTTGGCTGCGGATACAGTAAGGGTCTTGCTAGCTGACATGTAGCCTTCTGCGGTAGCCGTAATCTTAATCGTTGTCCCAGCCTTTACAGTACCAGCATTGAAGGTAAATGTCTTGCCGCTTACAGTTGCGTCCTTAGCCTCTGCATCGCCCACCTGTACCTTAACAGTAGCGTTCTCAGCGTTCAGAGTTCCTGTTACCTTGCCGGATTTATAAGCAGCATCCGTAAACATGAGGGATTTCTTCGGTTCCGCAGCTCCCGGATTACCTGAATTACCAGTAGCAGTTCCTGCACCTTCTACATTATTCAAGGTAATGTATGCTTTTTCCAATGTAAGAGTGAAATATACATCACCCAAACCATCATCACCATTACCGCCAGCCTCGAACTTAGTCGTAAGGTCATATGTCTTAGTAGCATCTGTTTTGCTTACTGCATGTGTCTTAATTGTGATGTCTTTGCCACTTCTGGAAATCTCCAAAGTAACATTCGCATCCTTCATAACATCTTTAAAATTCGACATGGCAGCTTCTTCATCAAGTTCGCCCCCCTCATATGTGATGTCTGCACCACTGAGAGACTTTTGATCTCCGCCTGCCCAGCCAAATCTGTCTGCACGAATTACTGCATACTCTTTTGCCCCTTCCGGAGTACGCTCTGCACCAGGAGTACTAATCTCTTTATCATTGTTAGTAAATATCATGACAAAGTTTTCCCAAGCATTTGCCATATCACTGACAACATCAAAATCAACTTTCATTGTTTTTCCGTCGCCTACTACATATGACTTACTAAATTCACTCCAGAATGCACTGGACTTGTCCTCAGCCCCAATAGAATATGGCTTAAACGCGCCTGCTACACCTGGTGTTCCGCCATTGCCTGTAGCTACACCTTCACCGTCAACGCTTTTTATGACAATATATGCACTTTCAAGCGTAAGTGTAAAATATAAATCCTCAGCGCCAATAGCATCAAATGTTGCAGTAAAGTCATAAGTCTGCGCTGCATCTGCCTTACTTACTGCATGGGTCTTTGCAGTAACAGTCTCACCAGCTCTGCTTATCTCTAATGTAACATTTGCGTCCTTCATAACATCTGCCTTAAAATCATCGCCGGCATATGTTATAGAACTACCGCCAAGAGCTACATTGTCTGCGCCACCGCCCCAGCCGAATTTATCTGCGCGGATTACTGCAAACTCTTTTGCTCCATCTGGAGTACGCTTATCGCCAGGTGTGCTAATCTCTTTGTCATTGTTGGTAAATACCATAGCAAAATTATGCCATACCTGAGCCATATCACTGGCAACATCAAAGTTTACTGTAAGAGTTTTTCCATCGCCTACTACATAACTATTGCTGAATGCGGACCACCATGCAGCACTCTTATCTGCAGCGCCTACTTCATACTCTTTGAATTCTTCAGCGGCACTGACATTTTCCGTGCCCACAGCTACCGGTGCGCCCAGCGCCAGTGCTGCCGACATCAACAGGGCAAGCCCTTTTTTGAAACTCTTTCTCATGTTTCTTTTTTCCTCCTTGCTAATTTAATTTTGTTTTCTTTTCTGCCGCAAAAATCTCCCTCTGCGTCCCTCGCTCGCATCGGACAACCTCTGCCGCAAATTTATATTATTTTAACTCTTTTAAGGACAAAAGTCAATACTATTCCCTCTTTTTCGCCCAGAACGGCACTCCCTCCTCCGAAAGCCCCGCCAGGCCGATCGTTGGACAATTCCGCTCCGCGTCCCACACGGCTGTCACGAAGGCCTCCTCTTTGTGGGGGCCGTAAGAAATATAAAATCGGCCGTTCTTATACTCCCACTGTCCCTGAATGGAACAGCACTCGTAATAATCGCCATATTTCCCGCGGTCGAGTTTCATCGGGACGGCGCTCTGCACGCCCTGCGGGAGAGAATACGCCAGATTGATTCGCTCATATTTTCCAAGCACTTCCTCTAACGGAATCTCCTGATCAATTTCCCCGGCGTAGGGCTCCGGCGAAACTACCGGCCAGCCCGCCTTCGTCCAGAACATCTTCCGGATCTGCATGGTGGACGGCTCCATTTTGTTTGTGTCCTTATAATTTTTCTCCCGAATATGGCACACCATGTACCAGCTTCCATCTTTATCATGAAGCACAGAATTGTGCCCCGGCCCCATGTAGGCCGTGCCGTCGTTCCAGCTGTAGCCGCACATCTGCATCAGGCCGATATTGTTGCCCGGATCGAAGGGATCGGTCATCTCCTTGCCGTTGTGGTCCACGAAGGGCCCCGTCACATACTTGCTGCGGCCCACACGGATCTGGTAGTCCGTCTTTAGCGAGCCGTAGGACACAAAGAGATAATAATAGTCCGTGTCCGGATTGTAAATCATGTAAGGCCCTTCTACGGCGGTACTCAGCCAGGACGGCCGGCTCGCCAGGCAGATTCCCAGCCCGCCCTCCGCCGCCAGGCCCGTCTCCTTATCCAGCTTTATGATATGGCAGCCGCCCCAGAAGGAGCCGTACAGCATATACATCTCTCCGGTCTTTACGTCCGTAATGATATTGGCGTCAATGGCGTTGGCGTTGACCTCGTTGCTCGTTTTTAACACAATCTGCCTGGGCTCAAAAGGCCCTTCCGGGTTGTCCGCCACGGCCAGAAAAATACAGGACTGGCGCACTCCCCAGGAGGAGTTTGACGCGTAAAGGCGGTATTCGTCCCCCACCTTAACAATATCCGGCGCCCAAATATTTTTCGTACCGACCCATTCCTCCGCGTCCCTGGACGGCTCCGGTATCACCTTTCCCACCATTTCCCAGTGAATCAGATCCTTTGATTTCTGGCAAATGGCGTTGGTTCCATATATGTAATAATAACCGGTCGTCTCGTCCTGGTAAATCGCCGGGTCATGGGTCAGCCAGAGCCCCAGATCCTTCGGAATCTGCCCCGGCTTCCCCGGTTTCCTCTTTAGAATGGATTTCGGAGGCTGCGCGGGCGGCTCCGTTGGATATTGTACTTTTCCAGTCATGTTTTCTGCACCTGCTTTCTGCCAAAATATTTAGCGATAAAATACTTCGCCCAGCATCAAATCGCGCTTAAAGTCGCGAATCTTCGTGTCTTTATCAATGTAAACCGCCTCAATGCCCATCGCGTTCGCCCAGTCGCCCATCTGATCGGCGGTCAGGTCGTAAGTAAACGCGGTGTGATGCGCGCCGCCTGCCAGAATCCACGCCTCGGCGCCGGTGTACATATCCGGCTCCGGCGTCCAGAAATTGGTAGCGGTCGGGAGCTTCGGCATCGGCTTCTCATTTTTCTTGCACTCCACGTCGTTAATGATCAGGCGGAAGCGGTTGCCCAGGTCGATCAGGGACGTTGCGATGCCGTGTCCCTCTTTCGATGTAAATACCAGGCGGGCCGGATCCTCTCTGTCGCCCATAGACAATGGCTGACACTTAATGCTGATCGGGCCGTCCGCGATGGACGGACAGATCTCCAGCATGTGAGCCTCTAAAATTCCCTCTTTTCCTTTCACCAGATTATATGTATAATCCTCCAGCATGGAAGTTCCCTTGGCGTCCTTCATGCCCGCCGTCATAATCTTCATCAGGCGCACCATGGCGGCAACCTTCCAGTCGCCCTCCGCGCCGAATCCGTAGCCCTTCTCCATCAGGCGCTGGATCGCGAGGCCCGGAAGCTGCTTCAAAGCGCCCAGATCGCCAAAGTGGGTGACGATTGCCTGATAATTTTTCTCCTCCAGAAATCTCTCAAAGCCGAGCTCAATCTGCGCCTGCACCGCTACATGCTTGCGGAACTCCGCCGGATCCCTTCCCTCTAAGAGAATCTCGTACTTGTCGTAATATTCTTCCACCAGAGCGTTGGTGTCCGCCTCGGATACGGCGGCTACGCTCTCCGCAATCTCGTTGACCG
>CANRJU010000221.1 GCA_947631075.1 uncultured Lachnospiraceae bacterium | reverse complement strand
AGCGCCGTGGACATCGCGACCAATGCTATTGACTGCATCCACACGACCGCGTATTCCCACGGGCGGGTATTTATCGTGGAGGTCATGGGACACAAGGTGGGCTGGCTGACGCTGCACGCGGGTATTGCGGGGGGCGCGGACGTTATTCTTCTGCCGGAGATTCCCTACGACATTGACGCCGTTGTAGACGCGATTCAGAAGCGCACCGAGGCGGGCAAGCGCTTTTCCATTCTGGCCGTGGCGGAGGGAGCCATTTCCAAAGAGGATGCGGCGCTCCCCAAGAAGGAATTAAAGGCAAAAATGAAAAATTCGCCCTATCCCAGCGTTTCCTATAAAATAGGGGCTGAGATTGAGGAGCGCACCGGACAGGAGATCCGCATTACCGTTCCGGGACACACGCAGCGAGGCGGAAGTCCCTGCGCGTACGACCGCATTATCGCCAGCCGTCTGGGAGCGGCGGCAGCCCATTTGATTCTGGAAGAAAAATATGGATACATGGTAGGTTTCAACCGGGATGAGATTGTGCCGGTTCCGCTGGAGGAAGTGGCCGGCAAACTGAAAATGGTAGACCCGGAGTCCTCTATTATCCGGGAAGCTAAAAATCTGGGAATCAGCTTTGGAGTGTGAGTGAGATATGTCGTATCAGGCGCTGTACCGGAAGTACCGGCCGAGAGATTTTTCGGACGTAAAGGGGCAGGAGCATGTGGTGACCACGCTGAATAATCAGATCCGCGGGGACCGCGTGGGACATGCCTACCTGTTCTGCGGGACGAGGGGCACCGGCAAGACCACCGTGGCAAAGATTTTTGCGCGGGCGGTGAACTGTGAGAATCCGGGAGAGCACGGGCCCTGCGGGGAGTGCGCCATGTGCCGAGCCATTGAGTCCGGGAGATCGATGAACGTGGTGGAGATTGACGCGGCCTCCAATAACCGGGTGGATGATATCCGCCAGGTCATCGACGAGGTGCAGTATTCTCCGGCGGAGGGCCGGTATAAGGTGTATATCATCGACGAGGTGCACATGCTGTCGGTCAGCGCTTTTAACGCGCTTTTAAAGACGCTGGAGGAGCCGCCCTCCTATATGATTTTTATATTGGCGACTACCGAGGCCCACAAGATTCCGCTGACCATTTTGTCCCGCTGCCAGCGCTATGATTTCCGGCGTATCGGCGTGGAGACGATCCGCGACCGGCTCCAGGAGCTTCTGGACCGGGAGGGAGTGCAGGCGGAGGAGCGCGCCCTGAATTATATTGCCAGGCAGGCCGACGGGGCGCTGCGCGATGGGCTGAGCCTTTTGGAGCAGTGCATTTCCTTTTATTTTGGAGAAACTCTTACCTATGAAAATGTGCTGAATATTCTGGGGGCCGTGGATCACGGCGTATACCACAGGCTGTTGGAGGTCCTTTTGGACAACCGGGTAAACGGCGTGCTGGACGTAGTGGCCGACATGGTGGAGCAGGGCCGGGATCTCACCCAGTTCACAAATGAGTTTGTCTGGTACCTGCGAAATCTTCTGGTGGTCAAGACGTCGGAAGATCCTCAGGAGCTGGTGGATATGTCGGAGGAGAATCTCGCGGAGCTGGCGGAGTGCGCGGAGCGGGTGGAGCTGCCCGTCATTTTCCGGTACATCCGGATTCTGTCGGAACTCTCCAATGAGATGAGGTATTCCGCCCAGAAGCGGATCGCGCTGGAGGTGGCGCTGGTGAAGCTGTGCCGTCCGCAGATGGAGCAGGATCTGGAGTCCCTTGTCAATCGGATTCGCAATCTGGAACAGGTCAACGAGGAGCTTCAGGAAGCGTTAGAGGAAGGGACATTAGTTACAGCTGCAAACGGACAGGGCGAGAGGACGGAGGAGCAGGCGGAAAAACCCCGCGCGGAGATTCGTCCGGAGGCCGTGCCGGAGGATGTGAGGGACGTGGTGGCCAACTGGAAGCAGGTGACCGCCCGGTTGGATCCGGTGCCCCGCAATATGCTGAAAGAGGTGCGGCTGTCGGTCACGGACGAGGGCCGGCTGATGTTAGCTTTTTCCCAGAGCATGCCCGCGGAGTATTTTAAAAAAGAAGAAAACCAGCGGGAGCTCATTGAGGCGGCGGGCCAGCTGACCGGGAAAGAGATCGGGCTGGACGTCCGCTTTACGAAAAGCAGGCGGGAGCTCAACGCCCTGCCGGAGCTGCGGAATATTATCAAAAATGTAGAAATAGAAATGATAGAGTAAGGATTGGAAAGGAGTATCGTCATGGCAAAGAGAGGCGGTTTTCCGGGCGGCATGCCGGGGAATATGAACAATCTGATGAAGCAGGCCCAGCGCATGCAGCGTCAGATGGAGGAGACGCAGAAGCAGATGGAGGAGAAGGAGTACGAGGCCACGGCGGGTGGCGGCGCGGTGACCGTGAAGGTTTCCGGGAAAAAAGAGGTGCTCTCTGTGAAACTCAGCGAAGAAGTCGTGGATCCGGATGATATCGAGATGCTGGAGGATCTGATCGTGGCGGCGGTCAATGAGGCGCTGCGCAAGCTGGAGGCGGACAGCGCCAAATCCATGGAAGCGCTGACCGGCGGACTGAATCTGGGCGGAGGCTTCCCGTTCTGACATGAATTTTTACAGTGAATCCATAACAAATCTGATCGAGGAATTGTCGGCGCTGCCCAATATCGGCCCCAAATCGGCCCAAAGGCTGGCGTTCCACATCCTCAACCTCCCGGAAAAACGGGTAGAGCAGCTGGCGGGGAGCATTCTCACAGCCAGGAAGAAGATCCGCTTCTGCCAGAAATGCTTTAATCTGTCCGATCAGGACATCTGTCCGATCTGCGCCGACCCCAAAAGGGACAGCGCCACTATTATGGTGGTGGAGGAGCCCAGCGATCTGGCGGCCTATGAAAAGACGGGACAGTACAAGGGCGTGTACCACGTTCTCCATGGCGCGGTGAATCCCATGGTGGGCGTTCAGCCGGAAAATTTGAAATTAAAAGAGCTGATGCAGCGGCTCCAGCGGGAAGATGTGGAGGAAGTGATCATTGCCACAAATTCCACGGTGGAGGGCGAGGCAACCGCTCTTTGGATCAGCAAATATGTCAAGCAGGCGGGCATCCGGGTGACCCGGATCGCCAGCGGAGTACCGGTGGGCGGCGCCTTGGAATTTATCGACGAGATGACGTTATTCCGCGCGCTGGAGGGCCGGACGGAACTGTGACCGCGGCTGTGTCTGTGTCTGGGAAAGGCACTGGTAGAGGCCCATGGATATGAAATCCGCCAGCTGCATGACCAGGTTGAGGTGGGTGGTCTGCAGGAGCATCTGCCCTCCGAACCCGGACAGGTTTACGATTCCCGTGATAAAGAAATCTCCCACAGAGGGAAGATTTTTGGACACGCCGATGCCCGGAGAGAGAGAACCCTCCTCCAGCGTGATACACCCGACGTGTTCCACCACGCCCAGAGACGCGTCGATGGCGATGATCAGCGCGCCGGGGTGGCAGGCGTCGATATAGTGCAGCGTATTTTCAAGATTTTTGGCGTGGACCGGATTTTCCAGCGTGCCATACAGATGGAATTTTTTTTGCTTTCTCAGGCGTCTTTTGCACAGTTTCAGCTTGTGGCCCACGATGGGGCCGAGACAGTCCCCCGTGGCCCGGTCGGAGCCGATGCAGATCAGTACGATTTCCCGGTTGGCGGCGTCGTGCTTTATCAGCAGCTTTTCCAGTGAACAGGTGAAGTCGAACAGGGCCTGGCGGTTCCGGGGGTCAAAATACTGGATCATAGTTTACCTCATTTCTGCGAAGGCGGACGAGCCTGCCTCTGCTTTTTCTACAGTCATTATTGTCAAAAACATCCTATTTTAAACTGGAAAAAATTTTTTGCGAAATTTCTTTATTCCCAACGAAAATCGACAAAATCAGCATGTCCTCTGTGGTATGATGAAAAAAAATAAGGCAGCGAATAGCGGAATGGAGGAAATGATGGAGTGGAATAGACCCAAAAGCGTGAGACAGATCGGCGACGTGCCCGGACACGGGAGAGTGTACATAGAGGATTATGTGATCCGCTTTGCCAAGAGAATCGCCGGTTATGGAAAGGGCACGGAAAAAGCGGCCATGCTCTTAGGCGGGACATTTACCTGTAATGGAGAAAAAATTTATCAGATTTCCGGCATTGTAGAGATTCCCGGATTTGCCGGGCGGAGCGGCCCGGTGCTGCCGCAGAGCACATGGGACCAGATTTACACGGAGATAAAGGAAAATTTTACGGATCTGGAAATTGTGGGCTGGTATTATTGCTGCACGGGCTTCGACGCGAAGGACGCCTCCCGGCTTTTGGAGATTCACAAGCAGAATTTTCAGCACCGGGACAAGGTGCTGTACGTCTATGAGCAGAGCGGGCGGGAGGACGGCTTTTTTTTGTATCGCTCCGGCCAGTTCGAGCGGCAGAAGGGCTACTATATTTATTATGAAAAAAATCCTGAGATGCTCCGTTATATGGAAAAAGAAAATAATCGCCATGTCCATGTGGTGGAGCAGGAGGACGACCGGGTGGTGCGCAATATCCGGGGGATTATGGAGGAAAAAGAGCGGGTGCGCGGGAAGTACCGGAAGCGGGAAAACCGCTGGAGCTATTCGCTGGGGGCGGTAGTCGCCATGATCGCGATCCTCGTCGGGGTGGCCACGCTGCGGAACCAGAACACGCTGAACCAGATGAAGGAGCAAATGGGGAATTTACAGGAAATGGTGCTGGGCGAGCAGCGCAGGGGGGAGGAGAGCCGCACGACGACGGTGGAGACTATGGGCAGCAATCTGAAAAAGCCACGCCGGAGCCGGCATCGGGAGAAGCCG
>CANRJU010000220.1 GCA_947631075.1 uncultured Lachnospiraceae bacterium | reverse complement strand
TGTCAATCAATCCCGCCGATACCAGATCCACGGCAAGCTGCACCAGAAAATTCACCGTGATGAGCGCGGTTATTTTCGTCAGTGAAATATGATAGCTGCCCTGAAATGTCACAAAGAGCAGCGGCACAAAATTATTTACAATCGCCTGCACAATATATCCGATAAAGCACGCTGCGACCGTCCTCTGATAGCTCGTTCTCATTCTTTTCCTCCATTCGTCTGATATCCATAGTATAGAGTATTTGCGGGATAATTTCAAAGACAATTTTCACTAATTTTTCTTGAATTATTAAAAAAAATATGTTACTATACAATCCGAAAACAATAAAATATTTACATATTGACACATGTAGTGCCTGGCACGTAAATCTGATTACAGAGTATGTTTAAAAGCTTGCCGGCCGCTGCATGTGTTTTTATGTGGAAAAATGGAGGAAAAAAAATGCCTAGAAATCAATTTCAGAGAATGATATTTGCCTTTATCACGGTGGTCATCACCGTGCACGCCTATGTCTTTTACAGCCTCTATGTGGTGAACGGAAACACCCTCATGGAGCTCAACCAGACGACCGGCGTCCTGGCCGCCATCAGCAAGCAGGGCGGAATTTACATGTTCGGAATGTATCTGCCCATCTGGGCGTGTATTCTGATCGAATTTTGCTTTGCCTTTGCCCTGGAGAACCTGATTGGAAGTCCTGCTTCCTTTAAGCTCGCCTCCCGCATATTCAACCCCGCCAAGCACCACCCCATGATGTTCGAGACCGCCATCATATGCGCGACCGTGGGAATCATGTGTCCGGCCATGAGCCTGATCGCCGCCTTTTTGTACTACCCCTATTATATGGGCTTCAATCTGTTTACCCTGCTCGCGAACTGGCTGAAATTAGTGTGCTTTAATTTCCCCTTCGCCTACTTCACCCAGCTGTTCTTCATACAGCCTGCCGTGCGGGTAATCTTTAAGACTCTGTTTAAAAGGGATATCGAAAAGCGCGGCGAGGCCGAGGCGCCTTCCGGCCCGCAGAACGAGCAGGAGGCTATCTTCGATATCTTCCGTCGGATCGATGAAATCCAGGAAGAAATCGCCCATGAGCACCGCCGCAGAAAAGCGCTGGAAGAGGACGTCAAAAAGTCACTTCCGATCAAATAAAATCGTGGAGCAATACCGCTCTCCCGTGTCCGGGGCCAGGCAGACGACATTCTTTCCCTTTCCCAGCTTTTTTGCGATCTGCATGGCTCCCCACACGTTGGTCCCCGCGGAAATGCCGGCGAGGATCCCTTCCTCCCGCGCCAGCCGGCGCGCCGTGTCGAGCGCCTGCTCGTCGCTCACAAGAATCACCTCGTCATATATATCCGTGTCAAAATTGGGCGGGACAAATCCGTCCCCGATTCCCTGCTGAAAATGACTGCCGATGGGCCCTCCCAGGAGAGCCGGCGCATTTTCCACCTCTAAGACCGCGATGTGGACGTCCGGGTTTTTCTCCCGCAGCGCCCGCCCGATGCCGGAGATGGTGCCGCCGCTGCCGTAGCCGGAGCAGAAGCCGTCAATGGTCAGCCCCTCCATCTGCGCGAGAATCTCCCTCGCCGTCCTCTCATAGTGAACCGCCGGGTTCGCCGGGTTCTCGAACTGCTGGGGGACAAAAACGGCAGGATTCTCCCTCTCCAGCTTTAGGGCGTAGTCCTTGCACTCCTGAATCGCCTTCCCGATATCGCCCTCGTCGTGGATCAGCACGACCTCCGCCCCATACTGGGACACTAGCATGCGGCGCTCCATGCTGACAGAATCGGGCATCACGATAACAACCTTGTACCCCTTCACGGCGCCCACAAGCGCCAGGCCGATTCCCTGGTTGCCGCTGGTGGGCTCGCAGATCACCGAATCCGGTCCGATTTTCCCCTGCCGCTCCGCCTCCTCAATCATATTCAGGGCCGTCCTCGTCTTGACCGAGCCTCCGATATTGACAGCTTCATATTTTACAAAAATATCCGCATCCTCCGGTCCGGTCATGCGGTTCAGTTTGATGAGAGGCGTATTCCCCACCGCCTCCAAAATTGTATTACAATACATCTGCTAATAAGCCTCCTGTAGATTTTCCTCTCATGGAGCAACTGTCACGGAATGCGGACAATACACAAAACGCATACCGTTTCCCTGCACAAATGAGCCCTGTCCCTTCCGGACGGGCACGCTATCCTAGACATTATATCATTCAGACAGCACTTTTTCAATTCTTATTGTATGGGATTTAACAGATTTATGTGACAAATGTGACGAGACGGTCCTTTGAATCACAAATATTTTGCCCTTTCTTTCGCGTTTCCACTATTCATTTTTTGAATACCTGCTCATACATCATGACCGTGAGGATAAATCTCTTTTCTCCCTCTCCCGAAACGGTGATGTCCATGTCGCCCCTGTACTTTCTGGCGCATCTCTGTATATTTTCGAGTCCGATGCCGTGGGGCTTTCCGTCTTTTTTGCTGCTAGTCGGCAGTCCCGTCCTCTCATCGAGAGAAAAATCGCCGGAAAAGGTATTTTCCACCTCGATAAAGAACAAATGTCCCTTTTTGTATGAGCGCAGAGAGATTTCCTTTGCCCCCTTCGCGCGCCCCGCCGCCTCGATGGCGTTCTCCAGCGCGTTGTTCAAAACGATTCCAATGTCATAGACGTCGAACTGATGCCGATCCGGATATGCAAAATCTGCATAGAAGGCGATCTGTTTTTTCCGCGCGTCCTGCGCCTTCCTCTGAAGAATCGCGTCCGTGATGGGATTTCCCGTCCGATACGCAAAATCCAGCCGGTTCACCGTCCCCTTCATCTGATTCAGATAGCCGGCAAGCTCCTCTTTCGTGTCCCCCGTCGTCCGGCTGATCGCCGACGCGACGCTCTCCAGGTGATTTCTCATGTCGTGCTGCAGCCCTCGCATATCGGCGTAAATATCCTGTATCTCCTCTAACTCCTGCTGAATCTGAATGGTCTGATTCTCCAAAAGCGAGCGCTTTTTCTCCTCCTCATTCAGCTGCAGCAGCTTTTGAAAGAGGGTGATGGACGAAATATTCACGCACAACAGGAGCAGACACAGAAACGGCACCCAGAACATGGTGGCGGGCACCTTGTCGAACAGCGTCACCGTCACGCCCTTTTCCACCGACACAAAAATCATTTTCAGCGTAATGGAGACGCACAGCGTCGTCGCGCTCGGCAGAATCAGAAACGAGTACTCCTGAATCTGGAACGGACGCTCTCTGTCCGTGAATTTTCTGCTGATTATGGCAAAATACAGGGACATTAGCGCCACATATAGAATAAGAATGGCGGACCACTGGAACCACGTCGAACAGAACGACCACAATCTCGCCTGTTTCATTGTCGTTATATTCTGAGCCACACGCGATAGCACTTCGCAGGCCAGTCCGTTCAGGCCGTAGCTGACCACTATGATAATATACTTAATAATCTCTTTTCCCGCCACAAAGCTGACCGCCACAAACAAGAGCTTCAAGAGCTCCCTGTCATACAATAAAAGCAGCAGCCCAAAGACAATCAGGATGTCCGTCGCCGCCTTCGCGAGCCCCAAGAGCGGGGAATCAATGCTCATTTTATCCAAAATTAAATACTGAAAAACAAAATAGAGCAGCATCCAGATCAAAAAGCGCCTTTTCCGCGAGCGGTCCGCGGCGAAAAATTTTCTTATATACAATCCGCCCGCCAGGCTGCTGACAAAAAAGAGAAAGAACGCATACGCCCTCTCATACATTTACGATTCCTCCCTCCTTCGCGTATCTCATAAAGTGCCTGACAAAATCCGCATATTTATTTCGCGACATAATCAGCTCGTCACCGTTGACGATCTGGACCATGTCGGCCTGATAGAACACGATGTGCTCCATATTCACCAAAAAGCACCTGTGACACCGGTAAAAGCTGTCCCCCAGCGTCTCCTCCCACTCGTCCATCCGCCCATATGTCTCCAGCACGCCTGTTTTCGTGTGAATAATCACCTTTTTATTGGCGCTCTCCACATAGTAAATATCCCGCAGATTTACCTTTTTATGCGCGCTCCCGCTCTTGACCAGAATATGCTCCCCGCCCGCGGACGCCTCTTTCCACGCGCGCCCGAATACCGCCGCGAATTTTTCTCTCTCCACCGGCTTTAAAAGATACTGGAAAGCCGCCACATCGAACGCGTCATATACATACCGCTCGTGCCCCGACACAAAAATGAGGACGCTCTTTTTTCCCTGCTTCTGACGAATCCGCTCAGCCACCTCCAGCCCGGACATCTCCTTCATCTCCACGTCAAGAAAGGAAATGTCAAAATCCTCTCCGGATTCCAACATTTCCTCTCCGCTGGCAAAGGCCGCCACCTGAATATCCTGATCCGGCGACAGCTCGTTCAGTTGTTCTTTAATCAGGGAAACAAGATGCTCCCTGGCTGCTTCCTCATCCTCGCAAACGGCAATCCTCATGCTCATTCCCATCCTCTCTTTCCTTATATTTATCGGCAATTTGCGCGTCCAAATTCAGAAAAGGGGTGTGAAATGCGTAATTTTGGGTGCGAAATCACAGGGAAGCCTTGTAAATTTCCAAAATATCTTCTTCCGTCAGCGGAACATAGACCCAGGACTGGTCGAGTCCCTCGTTCTCCGCCACATGGCGCGCCATCTCGGAGAGCCTCGACTCGTCGATGCCCACCTCTTTTAAGTGCATCGGAATCCCAAGGCCCTCGTAGAGCGCATAGGTCTCCTCAATCGCCTTCTCCGCTATGTCGCGCGCCGGAAGGCTCTTGTCGATTCCAAGCACGTTCACGCCGTACTTCGCAAGC
>CANRJU010000219.1 GCA_947631075.1 uncultured Lachnospiraceae bacterium | reverse complement strand
CTCCCACGGCGGATGAGGTGGACGCGTCCGTGAGCGATGGTCCCCCTGAGAGCGGGGTGTCCGCGTTCTCATCCACATTCGCGTTAGCTGATACGCTCTGCCCTGCCGCCCTTTCCTGCGACAGCTCCTCCACCCTGGACTGAAGCGATGCTACTTTCACCATCAGTATAAGGGAGAGAACCGTCGGCATCAGCAGACAGAATATAATAATCCCTATGATAACTTTCTTTATGATCTTGACCCGCCTCCGGCGGTACTCCATCGATGCACGTTCCATCATATCCTCCGGATTTCTGACAGTTTCCCAACCCGCCCTTTCCTCGTTATTATACCACAAATTTATAATATTTCCACTTCTTTTTTTGTGGAGAGGGGCGCGGCTGTTTTTATCGCGGCTTTGATGCCGGTAAAAACAACAAGAGACAGCCTCTGAATTTGTGCCAGAAGCCGTCTCTGTTCTCTATGAACCCGTTTTACAGAAGGCTTTTATACAGCTTTGCAATATCCTCTACGCTTGTCTCCTTCGGGTTGCCCGGACGGCACGCATCGTCATAAGCAGACTGTGCTAAGAAAGGAATATCCTCCTCTTTTACGATCTCTTTCAGATCCTGGGGGATTCCCACGTCAATGGACAACTGGCGCACGGCGTCAATCGCCGCCTTGCGGTACTCCTCCTGAGACATGTTCTCGGTTCCCTCTACGCCCATGGCTTTAGCGATATCCCGGTACTTCTCCCCGGTGGCCTCCGCGTTGTACTCCATCACGGTCGGAAGAATGATGGCGTTGGCCACGCCGTGCGGCGTGTCATAGAGAGCGCCCAGCGGGTGAGCCATGGAGTGAACGATGCCCAGGCCCACGTTGGAGAAGCCCATGCCTGCCACATACTGTCCGAGAGCCATTCCCTCGCGTCCCTCCGGCGTGTTCTCCACAGCGCCGCGCAGAGAGCGTGAAATGATCTCGATTGCTTTCAGGTGGAACATATCCGAGAGCTCCCACGCGCCGGCGGTAATATAGCCCTCGATTGCGTGAGTCAGCGCGTCCATGCCGGTAGCCGCCGTCAGCCCCTTCGGCATGGAGGACATCATCTCGGAGTCCACAAATGCAACGACCGGAATGTCCTTCGGGTCTACGCATACCATCTTGCGGTTCTTCTCCGCGTCGGTGATAACGTAGTTGATGGTCACCTCAGCCGCCGTGCCCGCGGTCGTCGGAACCGCGAAAATCGGAACGCATTTATTCTTCGTGGGAGCCACGCCCTCTAAGCTCACCACGTCCGCGAAATCCGGGTTGTTGATAATGATTCCGATTGCCTTGGCCGTGTCCATGGAGGAGCCGCCGCCGATGGCCACGATGTAGTCCGCGCCGGACTTCTTGTAGGCGTCCACGCCGGTCTGCACATTCTCAATCGTCGGATTCGGCTTGATGTTGGAATACAGCTCGTAGGCAAGCCCCGCTCCGTCCAGCACATCTAACACCTTCTTCGTCACGCCGAACTTCACAAGATCCGGATCCGAGCACACGAACGCCTTTGTAAATCCCCTTCCCGTAGCCTCTGCCGCAATCTCCTGAATCGCGCCTGCGCCGTGATACGACGTCTCATTCAGCACAAATCTGTTTGCCATAGTTCTACCATCTCCTTTTTTATTATTTCATGCAAACAATGATACCTTTATTGTACCGCAGAAATTCCCCTCTGTAAATATTTCATCGCAAAAATTGTCCCCATGTTCCAATAAACATTTTTAACAAAGCATTTTCTCAATGAAAATATTCCGCAGATCTATTTCCGCAAAACAATTTTTAAAGATTTTTCACCTTAAACTCGCGCTCCGCCGCCCGGCGCTGGTCCTTTTTCGCGATATCCTGCCGCTTGTCGTACAGCTTTTTGCCCTTCGCGAGCGCGATTTCTACCTTGATCTGGCTCCCCTTGAAATAGACGCTCAAAGGAACCAGAGTATATCCCTTCTGCTCGATCTTCCCGATCAGCTTCCGGATCTCGTACTTGTGCAGCAAGAGCTTCCGGACCCGGAGCGGATCCTTGTTAAATATATTTCCCTTCTCATAGGGACTGACGTGCATGCCGTAGAGCTGGACCTCATTGTTTTTGTCAATGCGGATAAACGCCTCCTTGATGCTGCAGTGCCCCTGGCGGATGGATTTCACTTCCGTGCCCACTAACTCGATGCCGGCCTCGTACTTTTCCTCAATAAAATAGTCGTGCCAGGCCTTTTTGTTATTCGCTATCAGCTTTGTAGATTCCTTGCCCATTTTCTTCCCTCCCCTCACATTTCCCGTGAATGCTCGCCGCTGTCTGCCATGGCAAAATCAATCGTCCTCGTAAGTTTATCCACAGAGGCCACCTTCACACGGACCTGCTGTCCCATGCGGTACTCTTTTCCCGTGTGATGGCCCACCACCCGGTATTTTTCTTCCTGAAAATCATAGCGGTCGTCCATCATATCCGACAGGCGCACCATGCCCTCCACCGTGTTAGGCAGCTCTACATAGATGCCCCAGGAGGTGACGCCGCTGATGACGCCCTCGTACTCCTGTCCGATGTAGGCGCTCATGTACTCCGCCTTTTTCATCTTCTCCACTTCCCGCTCCAAATCGTCGGCACGGCGCTCCTTATCACCGGAGGCCTCCGCCACGCCGGGAAGAATCTTCTCGTAGTGCTCGTAGCGCTTTCCCTTGAGGCCATGGTGCAGATTTTCCTTGATGATCCGGTGAATCTGCAGATCCGGATACCGGCGGATCGGGGAGGTAAAATGGCAGTAGTAGCGGGTCGCCAGCCCGAAATGCCCCTCATTGGACGTGGTGTATCTTGCCCTTTTCATGGAGCGGAGAATCAGCCGGCTGAGAAAATCCTCCTCCGGCGTCCCCTGGATCTGGCGGACCAGATTTTGAATCTCCTTCGGGTGGACCTGCTCTTTCCCCGTCCGGAGATGGTAGCCGAAGCCCGCCGTCATCCGGGCCAGCTCCTCGATTTTCTCCGGATCGGGATTCTCGTGGGTCCGGTACACAAAAGGCACCTCCTGCCAGAAGTACTCCTCCGCCACCGTCTGATTCGCCGCCAGCATAAATTCCTCAATAATCCGGGTGGCCGTATTGCTCTCGTGGGGAATGATGTCCACCGGATGGCCCTTTTTGTCCAGAAGAATCTTGCACTCCGTAAATTCAAAGTCAATGGAGCCCTGCTTTTTCCGGTTTTTCCGCAGAATCCGGGCCAGCTCCTCCATATTTTCAAACAGGGGAAGCAGCTTTTCGTAGCGAGCGCAGGTCTCCGGCTTGTGATTCGTCAAAATATCATTGACGTCCGTGTAATTCATCCGCTCCGTCACCCGCAGCACCGTCTCGGCAATGCGGTGCTTTAAGAGCCGCCCCTTCCCGTCAAACGTCATAAAGCAGCTGAGCGCCAGCCTGTCCACTCCCATGTTCAGAGAGCAGATGCCGTTGGACAGCTTGTGGGGCAGCATGGGAATCACCCGGTCCGCCAGGTACACGCTGGTGCCCCGGTTCAGCGCCTCCCTGTCAAGTGCCGAGTTCTCCGGCACATACTGGGACACGTCGGCAATATGGACGCCCAGGTCAAATGTGCCGTCCTCATTTTTCTGCAGGGTAATAGCGTCGTCCAGGTCCTTGGCGTCCTCGCCGTCTATGGTCACGGTGTCCACGCCCCGCATGTCCACCCGGCCTCCCATCTGCTCCGGATCCACCTGGTCCGGGACGCTTTCTACCTGCCGCATCACCTCCGCCGGAAACTCCTCCGGCACCTCAAATGCCTTTACAATGGACAGAATATCCACGCCGGGATCGTTGATATGGCCCAGAATCTGGGTCACATACCCCTCCGGGCTCCGGTTCCCGTCGCCGTAATCCGTGATTTCCACCACGACCTTGTGTCCCTCGGCCGCCCCCAGCGTCGCTCCCTTGGGAATATAGATGTCCCGGCTCATCTTCTCATTGTCGGGGATCACAAAGGTAATCTTTCCATTCCGGGTAAAAGTTCCCACCAGGGAATGAATCTTCCTCTTTACAATGCGGACTACCTCGCCCTCTTTTCGCCTTCCGCCTCGCCCGCCCGTCCCCGTCAGGCGGATCAGCACGGTATCTCCGTGAAAGGCGCCGCCGCAGGCGGATTCCGGGATAAATATGTCCTCCCCGTCCTCCTCGTCCTCCAGCGACACGAAGCCGAACCCCCGTCTGGTGGACATAAATTCCCCCGTCAGAAGCTCCTCGTTCTTCTTTCCCCTGCCTTTTTTCCCCTGATTTCTTTTCTTTTTTAAATAATCTGTTTTTTCCTGCATAACTCTCGTTTTTTTCTGCATAATTCTCCTCATTCCAGGAACGATTTCATTCGATGTACCCGCGGCCAGACCTCTGCCCGGCCGGAAAATTCCGCCATACGGCAGCTTTTGTGACATCCCCGGCGCAAAAGACGCTGTGCGGCTAGCAAAAAGCACTTCCTCATATTCATGAAGAAGCGCCTCATAATCACTCTAAAGTTGTCACGATCCGCTGACACCTTGAAATGCGGTCCCAATCAATCCAGCCACGTTGTACACAGCACAACGGAAAGAATAATAAATACTGCTGCCAGCACGGCTGTGACCTTGACCTTGATGCCCTCGGAAGAACGTCCCTTGTTCTTAGTCCAGTAGGTGTCGGCCGCGCCGGATACTGCTCCCAGACCGGAATCCTTCCCCTCCTGCATCAATACTACAATAACGATTGCCACACATACAATGATATATAGAATCGTAGCGATAAGTTTCAGTGTGCTCATGATCAGCCCTCCTGTTTTTTATTTTGAATAAAAGTCGGGATCTTTATGCCCTCCATGCCCTGCTTGTCAAGCGCTCCCGGACGCGCCGCGCTGCGCGGCGTGATCACGGACATCTCCTCGTTCAGAGA
>CANRJU010000218.1 GCA_947631075.1 uncultured Lachnospiraceae bacterium | reverse complement strand
CCAACTCCCGTGCCCTCCCGCATTTTCTGGGAGAGGGACAGAGACATCAGCATATAGCGCAGATTGATGATAAATGTCGCGGCCGCCACCTCCAGATACGTCCCGCCGCCGAGAATCAGGTTGGTTCCCGCGAACTGCCCCGCCGACGTCAGATTGGTCAGGGACATGGCCACCGCCGCCCACACCGGCATCCCGCCATTCGCCGCCTTAACGCCAAAGGTAAAGGACACCGAAAGGTAGCCGAGGGCGATGGGGATTCCCTTTTTTATTCCTTTTGTAAATTCAATCATCATTTCTCCATTCCGCGGCGTTTCACGCTAATTTCATCTCAACACGGCAATTCCATTTCAATCTGAAATTTCCCGTCCCGCACTCTGGCTGTCGCCACGGCTCCATTAACAAGCGGCATCATGGGCGCCAGATGTCCGATATCCAAGTCCATCACGATCGGCACGCCAAACTCGCCCAATATCCCCGTGACCGCCGCGTACTGGTCAAGTCCCATCATCGGCTCGTCGAAGTGCATCGGCCGCCCCACCAGAACGCCCTTCACATGCCGGAACCACCCGGCCTCCTTTAAATTCCACAGGCTGCGGCGCATGTCCATCACATTGAGGTCGCAACACTCCAAAAACCAGAGGATTCCGTCCTCCTTATATTTTTCACAAAAATCCGCCACCCGGTCAAAGCGGGTTCCCACCAGATTGGACAAACAGTCCAGACAGCCGCCCAAAAGCCGCCCTCTGACCGCCACATTCCCGCTCTCCGGGTATTGGCGCAGCGCAAAGGGCTCCGTGACGTGGTAGGGCTCAAGCGGGTGCTCCTCATCCTTTAGGGACTCTCTCTCCCATTTCGGGTAATTGCTCATCGTCCGCTTTTTGCCCCGCAGCAGATCAAAGGCGTCCTCAATGGCGGGATGCCAGGGCTCCATGCCAAAGGCCGCCGCGCAGGGCCCGTAAATCGACGCCGTATTTGCCAGCGTCGTCAGGAGAAAGCCGAAATTCGTGTTGTCCGAGTACCCCATGAACCACTTGGGCGCAGCCATCGCCAAGGCGCCAAAATCCAGATGGCTGACGACCTCGCACATCAGCTCGCCGCCCCCGCAGGAAATCAGGCACCGGGACTTGTCGTCCGCATACATGCGCATCAGCTCGTCCGCGCATTTTTCCGGCGTATTGCTGATGCCGATTCCCTCGTCCGCAAAGCAGTTGGGCCCTAAAACTGTGTCATAGCCCAGGGAATGAAATTTGTCTATACTATGTAAAAACGCGCTGTGATAGGGTTCTATCGCGCATCCAAAGGACGGCGCCGCAAATCCGATGCTGTCCCCCAGACGGATAAATTCAGGAAATCTCATAATCCGCCTCCTCTAAACTTTCTCAATTTATATCTCTTGCCCTCAACATCATAGCGTCACGCAAACGCACACTTCCATTACTTATGATAGGGCTCGCCCCTCTGGATCCGGCTCGCCCGGTAGAGCTGTTCCAGCAGAATCACCCGCATCAGCTGATGGGGAAATGTCATCTTTGAAAAGCAGATACTCTCGTCGGCCCGGTCCAGAACATCGCGGTGAAGCCCCAGAGAGCCGCCGATAACAAACGCGATATGGCTGTTCCCCCGTAGCATCCGTTCCTCCAGGTGCTCGGAAAACGCCACCGAATCGTACTCGCGCCCCCGCAGGTCCAACGCCGCCACATACATGCCGTCCGATATCTTTTTCAAGAGCCGCTCGCCCTCAATTCGGCGAATCTGCTCCTCCTCCGCCTCCGACGTCTTCTCGTCCGGCACCTCCACGATCTCCACCCGCGCGTACCGGGACATCCTCTTTATGTACTCCTTCACCGCGTCGGTAAAATACTTCTCTTTGATCTTACCCACGCACAAAATCGTAAACTGTACCATCGCCGCCCCTGCCTTTTAATAACGTTTCCGGTGTCTCGCTGATTTCCAGCCGTTCCGTGCTTCCTGACTCTCGGCCGTTCAGATGTTTTCCAGACACCCGGATTTCCTTATTCTGCACTAAGTATACTCTGAAATCCCCATTTTTGGCAAGTCATTTGATGTTTACATTTTGTTTACAATTTTGTCTTTTTTCTGCCACAAAAAAACGGTATCTTAATACTCGGAAAGTATAAACTTTCTACTCCCACCCTATTATACGCTTTGACATCGAAAGATGTCAGGAAAAACACCTCTTTCCCGGAGGTGTTTTTCTTTTTCCAAATTTTTGTCTAAATTTTTCTTTTTCTTTCTCTGCGATTCCTCCTGAACCTGTCCCTCAGACAGCCCTCGCATACATTCTCTTATGTATTCAGCGCCAGGCTCACCTGCAGGGCCGTGTTGATCTGCCCCATCATGGGCTCATCCAGATGACACACTTTTTCCCGCAGCCTTGCCTTGTCGATTGTCCTCACCTGCTCCAGCAGCACCACCGAATCCTTTACGATGCCGAACCGTTCCGCTTTCAGCGCGATGTGCGTGGGAAGCTTCGCCTTGTTCATCCGGGATGTGATGGCCGCCACGATCACGGTGGGACTGTAACGGTTTCCCATGTCATTCTGTATAATAAGTACCGGACGCACCCCGCCCTGTTCGGACCCCACGACCGGCCTGAGATCGGCATAAAAAATATCGCCTCGCTTGACTAACATAAGCACACACTCCTTTACCCCAAAATTCATGTTACACTTATTATTACCAATATACGAGACAATATTCTTAATGATAGTATGATGTTAGGTTATTTACTCTCTTTTGTAATTCCGGTGCACCCTCTCCGAGATGCTGCACACAAATTCATAATTAAAGGAATGGGACAATCCCGCGATCTCCTCCACGGTAATCTCCTCGTCCCCGTCCCTTCCGATAATCGTTGCTGTATCCCCGATCGCTGTCTCCGGGATTTCTGTCACGTCCACCATGAACTGGTCCATGCAGACCCGTCCCAAAATGGCCGCCGATTTTCCGTGCAAAAGCACCCGTCCCTTGCCGGACAAATCCCGTTTCATGCCGTCCGCGTAGCCCACCGGTATGGTGGCGATCCTCATGGGACGGTCCGCCACAAAGGTACCCCCATAGCTCACCGTCGTCCCCGGTCCCACCTCTTTTACATAAGAAACTTTTGCCCGCCAGGAGAGCGCGGGGCGCAGGGCCAGAGCCTCCTTATTGACCTCCTCCGACGGATACAGGCCATAAGTGGTAATGCCGGAGCGCACCATGTCCAGATGGGCCTCCGGAAATCCCATGATAGCCGCGCTGTTGGCCGCGTGGCGGATAGGAATGTGGACGCCCTCTTTTTCCAGCTCCTCCACAAAGGAGAGAAATTTCCGAAGAGGCTCCCTGGCCGGATCGATGGACGCCTCGTCCGCCCGTGCAAAGTGGGTAAATATGCCCTCCAGCTTCAGGCCGGGCATCCCGGCGATCTTTTTCACCGCCTCCACGCTCTCCCCATTCGGAAAAAAGCCGATGCGCCCCATGCCCGTGTCCAGCTTGATGTGGATTCTGGCTATCTTTCCCCCTTTTACCGCCGCGCGGTTAAGCCGGTCCGCCATCTCATAATTATAAATGGTCTGGGAAATGTCCTGCTTAAGGAGCTCCGGAAACCAGGAATCCGGCGTGTACCCCAGAATCAGGATCATCTTGTCAATGCCGCACTGCCTCAGTTCCAGCGCCTCCTCCATCATGGCCACTCCGTAGCCGTCTACCAGATCGTACAGGCACTTTGACACCGAGCAGGCTCCGTGCCCGTAGGCATTGGCCTTCACCACGGCCATCAGCTTTGTGCCCTCCGCTAAAAGTTTCCTCTCATTTATAATATTGCTTCGGATCGCATCTAAATCGATCTGAACATACGTCCTGTCAAATTCTTTCATGATTTCCTCACTTTTCCGCTCTTGCTCCGCCTGTGGCAAAGGGCTTTTCCATCTCCGCCGTGACGCGGGCTATCCCCTCCAGAATATCCGACGCCATCATGCTGTATCGTCCTCTCTCCGCCGCCATGACGTCGCCGCCCAGGCCGTGGAGATAGACGCCCAGCTTCGCCGCCTCAAAGGGCTCCATGCCCTGCCCCAGAAGACCGCCGATCGTCCCCGCAAGCACGTCCCCGGAACCGCCGGTGGCCATGCCGTTGTTGCCGGATACGTTAATATAGCATTCCCGTCCGTCCGACACCACCGTCCTGGCGTCCTTTCCCACGAGAATACAGCCGGTCTGTTCCGCCGACTGCCTGGTATGCCCGACCAAGTCCTCTTGCAGTTCCCGCACGGATATCCCCGTGAAATCGCTCATTTCCTTTATATGCGGCGTCAGGACAAAATTGTCTGTCAATGTGTCCGTAATCCGACGGCAGAGCCGGATCCCATCCCCGTCGATCACCGTGGGAACCGGGGAATTTTCCACCACATAGCGCACCATTTCTTCCGCCTCTTCCGACTGCCCCAGGCCGGGACCGATCACAATAGCGTCCGCCCACTCCACTCCCTCAGCCAGACCGTCCCGGTCCGAAAAGAGAATTTCCGGCAGGGCGGTGAGCAGCACATCCCGGTTTGCCGGGACAGACACCACCTTTACCAGCCCCGCCCCCATGCGGTAGGCCGCCTTTGCCGCCAGAAAGCAGGCGCCGCTCATGGTCTCGCAGCCCGCCGCCACAAGCACCTTCCCAAAGGTCCCCTTGTGGGATCTTGGCGGGCGTGCCGGCAGCAGCCGCGCCAGATCCTCCGGCTCGTAAAAATACACCGATGAGGGAACGCTCTCCACGCTCTCTCTCGGAAATCCGATATCCCCCACAATCACCTCGCCGGCGCAGGCGCAGCCGGGATAGACCACCAGGCCGGTCTTGTTGACGCCGAACGTGATCGTCACATCCGCCTTCACCGCCCTGCCCAGAATGGCTCCGCTCTCCCCGTCAACGCCGGAGGGGATATCCAG
>CANRJU010000217.1 GCA_947631075.1 uncultured Lachnospiraceae bacterium | reverse complement strand
CCCATCTGGACGGTGAGCCACACCAGCGTGGAGATGTTGTCCACCACGCCGTAGCGGATATTCAGCGCCGAGGATAAAAAGGCGCACAGGACAAATACGATGGATATCTTGTATCCGGGCATTTTCTTGTAATTCTTATAAAAGAAAAAATCCAGGGCAAATAAAAAGACGCCCGACAGGCCCACAAAAACGTACATGAACGCATTGATGGTGTGTTCCACCAGGCCGTGCAGCCAGGTAAAGCGGCCGAACAGCGTGTATATGGCAAATGCTAATGTAAAATAAAATACAATATTGTCGTAGAGCGGATGATAGCGGTCCGCTTTTTCGCACAGCGCCTGATACAGTTTCATCTTGCGGTTCCTCCCAATTATAAACATAAACATATTTTCCTGTGTTTGCGGTCGCCACAGCCGTGTTTCCGGAAGGCGTCCGCACATTTTTTCAAAATCCCGATATCACAACATTATAATATAAGAAAAGAATTATTACAATAGAAATTACAATATTCTTGACAAGCCGGGCGTTCTGGACGATAATGTTACTACAAATGCGCATGCGCGCGGTGGACGTCGGACGCGTCCGCGCGGGGGCGGCGCAGCGAAGGGGGAAGCCTATGAATCAGCGGAAAGCGGGGGCGGTGCTGTCCTATGTATATCTGGGCATAACATTTGCCATTGGCGTGATCTATACGCCGATTCTTTTTGATTTTCTGGGCGAGAGGGAGTACGGCGTCTATTCGGTGGCAAGTTCCGCCATTGCCTTTCTGGCGATTCTGGATCTGGGATTCAGCCAGACGATGATCCGCTATGTGGCCCGTTACAAGGCGCTGGGGGACACGGAGGGCGAGGAGCGCCTCCACGGGATGTTTCTCATACTGTACACGGGGATCGCGGCGGTGGCGCTGGTCGCGGGGCTTATCGTGTACTGCAACCTGGGATTTTTTTTCCGGCGGGGCTTTACGCCGGAGGAGATAACGGGGCTTAGCAGGATTTTCCTCATCCTGCTGATCAATCTGGTGGTGTCGTTTCCGCTTGGGATTTTCAACTCCATCATCAGCGCCAACGAGGGATTTTTCTTTTTGAAAATGATCAACATCATCTCTACGGTGCTGACCCACGCGGGGATTCTCATCGCCCTGATGATGGGATACCGGACGGTGGCGATGGCGCTCATCACCACGGTCGTGTCGGTGGGATTGAAGATTGTCACGCTTTTTTACGGGCGGAGCCGGTTTAAGATCCGGTTCCGGTTCGGGCATTTTGACAGGGAGCTGTTTCGGGAGATATTTGTATTTTCCTTTTTCATTTTTTTGAACATCGTGATCGACCAGCTCTACGCCAATACGGACAAGATTATACTGGGGGCCTTCTGCAGCAGCGCGGCGGTGGCCACCTACACGGTGGGGGTTCAGTTCCAATCGTACTTTGAGCAGTTCTCCACCTCCATCAGCGGGGTATTTCTCCCCAAGATCACCCGCCTTCTGACGGTGAACGACACTATGGACGAGGTGTCCGCCCTGTTTATCCGCATCGGGCGGCTGCAATTTATCCTGCTGACATTTCTGATGTGCGGGTTTATTCTGCTCGGCAAAGAATTTATCGCGCTGTGGGTGGGCGAGGAGCAGATTATGAGCTATTACATAGCGCTGGTCATTATACTTCCGGCGCTGATTCCGCTTTCGCAGAACGTGGGAATTTCGATTTTGAGGGCTATGAACATGCACCGGTTCCGGTCGGTCATCTATTTATTTATCGCCATCGCCAACGTGGCGCTCAGTATTCCGCTCGCGATGCTCTTTCAGGGAATCGGATCCGCGGCCGCTACGGCGTTCGCGACCTGCGTGGGCCAGATTTTCGTGATGAACCGCTTTTACCAGAAAAAGATCGGACTGGATATCCGGGGGTACTGGCGGGAGATTCTGCCGATTCTGGCAAAGACCGTGGGAATCGGGGTTCTTGCGGGAGCGATCTTATGGTTTATCCCGTCCCTCGGATGGGCGGGCCTGTTTTTAAAGGGCGTCATATTCTGCGCTGTGTTCGGGGCGTTCGCGTGGCTCATGATTCTGAACGAGTACGAGAAGTCGCTAGTGACGGATGTTTTTAAGAAGCTGCGCCGCAAAAGATAGGAGGGGTTTGTTTTGAATCACAGGGAAAAACACGCAAACAGCGGTCTGACGGCCATTGCCGTCCGCTGTCTTTTAGTTGTGTGGGACATTGTCTGCATCAATGGGTGCTCGTTTCTGGCTCTCTTGATGCGCTATGAATTTAATATCGGACGGTTTATGAGGAGCGGCATCACGGAGCAGTATCCCATGGGCTATGTGGAGACGCTGCAGAGCATGGCGGTTTTTAATACGATTATGACCATCGTCATATTCGCGCTGTTCCGGCTTTACACCAGCATGTGGCGCTACGCCGGCGTGGGAGAGGTGCTGAATATCGTGCTGGCCACCGGCATATCGGGCGTGATTCATTTTCTCACGGTGTTTGGCACTTATCACAGCCTGCCCCGCTCCTACTTTGTCATCTATGTGCTGCTCTTATTTATCCTGACCCTCGGCGTGCGCTTTTCCTACCGGGTCATCCGGCAGATTTACAAGTCCAACAGCCACGGAAAGGGCATGAGGACCACGCTGATCATCGGCGCCGGCGAGGCGTGCACGATGGTTCTCAAGGAGCTGCGGCTCAGCGATTATCTGGACAGCCACATCTGCGGGATCATCGACGACGACAAGGCAAAGCACGGCAACTACATCCAGGGCGTCAAGGTGCTCGGCGGCCGGGAGCTCATCGTCCCCGTGGCGAGGGAAAAGGGCGTCAATGAGATTATTGTCGCCATGCCCAGCGCGTCTAAGAAGCAGACGAGAGAGATTCTGGAAATCTGCCAGCAGACGGGTTGCGAGTTGAAAATCGTGCCCGGCGTGTACCAGTTTGTAAATGGAGAGGCGGAGGTAGAGAAAATCCGCCCGGTGCAGATTGAGGATCTTCTGGGGCGGGAGCCGGTGAACATCAACCTGGACTCCATCATCAATTATGTGAGAAATAAAGTAGTTCTGGTGACCGGCGGGGGCGGCTCGATCGGAAGCGAGCTGTGCCGTCAGATTGCCGCCAACCACCCCAAAATGCTGATTATTTTTGATATTTACGAAAATAACGCCTATGACATCCAGCAGGAGTTAGTGCGCCGATATCCCTCTTTGCACCTGGAGGTGCTGATCGGGTCGGTGCGAAATACCAGCCGGGTGGACAAGATTTTCGCGGATTACCGGCCGGACATCGTCTATCACGCGGCGGCGCACAAGCATGTGCCGCTCATGGAGGACAGCCCTAACGAGGCCATTAAGAACAACGTGTTCGGCACCTACAAGACGGCGCTGGCGGCGGACAAGTACGGCGCGGAGAAATTTGTGCTGATTTCCACGGACAAGGCGGTGAATCCCACCAATATCATGGGGGCTTCCAAGCGGGTCTGCGAGATGATCATACAGGAGCTGAACAGCCGCTCCTCCACGGATTTTGTGGCGGTGCGCTTTGGAAATGTGCTGGGGAGCAACGGCAGCGTCATTCCCCTGTTTAAAAAGCAGATTGAGGCGGGCGGACCGGTGACGGTGACGGACAAGCGGATCATCCGGTACTTTATGACCATCCCGGAGGCGGTTTCCCTGGTAATCCAGGCGGGCGCGCTGGCGAAGGGGGGAGAGATTTTCGTGCTGGATATGGGCGATCCGGTGAAAATCGACGACCTGGCGAGGAATCTGATTCGCCTCTCCGGCTATGTCCCGGACAAGGATATCAAGATCGAGTACACCGGGCTCCGGCCGGGCGAAAAGCTGTATGAGGAGATGCTGATGGACGAGGAGGGGCTAAAGGAGACGGAAAACGCCCTGATCCACATCGGAAGGCCCCTGGAATTTGACGGCGATATGTTTCTGGAGCGCCTGAACAGCCTCTACGACGAGGCGTATTCGGAGACGGAGAATATGAAAGAGCTGATCGCGGACCTCGTGCCCACCTATCAGATTCGCAAGGAGGATGTGATCCGCGACCGGAAAAAAATAGATGAAAAATACCATCAGATATTAAAGACGGACCGCGAGGGGTTAGGCGGAACAGAGAAGTTGTAGAGCGGAGGCCTGTGAGAGCAGGCCTCTTTGAATGGGTGATTAATCTATAATGTTAATTTAATTCTCCTGAAAGGAAAATTTTTCTCTCAGGGTAAATTTCTCCTCCAGACGGAGCGGGTGGTAGGAGAGCTTGGCCTGGCGGAGATTATCCTGCCCCAAGTCGTCCTCCCGGTTCACCAAAAGGGCGTCCGGGAACTCGTGTAAAATAAACTGCTGATTGATATAGTTGTAGAGGCCGGCGTACTCCGCGTCGGCTTTTTCGATATGGATAAAGGCGCAGCGGGTGTCCGGGCTGTAAGAGCCGATGGTGTACGCCTTCAGCTCGCCGTCGATGCGCACGCCGCCCATCCGGCACCGGATAAAAGCGCAGTTTCCAAAGAGGCGGTAGATGCCCTCCTCCTCGTCGTCGATGCAGTTGTACTTGTCGTAAATGCGTCGCTCGTCGAGCCATTTCTGGTGAAACGCCTCGATTTCCTCAATGTTGTCCCGGCCCAGCGTCTCGTATTCAAAATGTCCCTCGTATTCCCGCAGGAACTTGTTCACCAGATTTTTTTTCTTGTGCATCAATTTTCCGCTCAAGGTCCGGAGCTTTTCCGCCTCGTACACATAGTCGTAGCAGTCCCGCTCCTCCGCGATGGAGTAGGAGCCAAGGCACCCGGCCTCCGTCAGAATTTCGACCATCCGCCGATCTGCCAGAAATACGCACAGGGGCTTTTGCAGGGCGTCGTGAAAATAGCGCTCCATCCGGGAAAATGCCTCCGGCAGGTCCTCCTCCCTGCAGAGAGGGGCGAAAAAGGCGGAAAA
>CANRJU010000216.1 GCA_947631075.1 uncultured Lachnospiraceae bacterium | reverse complement strand
TCGTGCACTCTATGTTCATACTGCTGGTGCAACTCCAGAGTATAATCCATGGATATTCCCAGAGTGTCGCTGACATCTTCTAGCGGATTGTTTTTGGCGAACAAGCGAAAAGCAATATTTTTATTGTTTTCTTTAATGCCAGCCGCATGGCCTTCTTCCCAGCCATCGTCCCAGCTCTCCTGGCGCAATGCCTTACGGTATTTTTCTTCGTCGAATTCATAAATGCTCATGTGTATCACCTCCGCCCTATTCTTTTTTAGAAAATCTTCCAATATCCCTTCCCGGATGCACTCCGTCACCGACCGCTCCACGGCCTCCCGCAGTTCCATAGTGCGGCTGTACTCCCGGACTTTCGACACATACTGGCAGTACTCCATCAGAAGCCTGCATTCCTTTTTAATAGGTTCATTATACCCCGGATTGATGTTTAATTGCAAGACTTTCAGCTCTAATTTTATATCCGATTTGTCGATTACAGGTTTTTTCGTCGCAACATCTGTTGCGCTGTTATTGACGGCGGAATTTGCCGTGCCTTTATCTGTCATGTTATTCTTTTTATCATCGGCGCTAGCGTCATCTTTATCATCACTAGCTGCCTTTTTCTTTTTCTCCGGACCAAAGGAATCCGAAAGCCGCAGGATTTTCCTTTCCGGCTGCGGTTCGGTGCCGTTATAAAAAAACACGAACTGGGGCGCCGGGAGGCGGATCCGTTTCTTGCCATAAATATTTTCATTGACAATCAACCGCTCGTATGTATCCGCCACATAGGGAAGATAGCGCAGGGGCATGTTCGGGTTCACCGAGGACTGGTGCTCATACAGATGCATCTGCATATCCAGCATGCAGGCCTGGTCGTTCTTGTAGCTCATGTAGATTACGTTGTCCAGTGTCACAATCTCCAGCTCGTCCGGATTCTCGTAGTGGCTTCCTGTCAGCGCGTTGAACAGCGACAGCAGGCTGGCCTTGTCGCTGAACAGCATCCGGAATACGGAGTCCTTGTAGTTCCTCTTTACAATGGGTGCGTTTTTCGCCTTTACAGCAGGTACATTTTCTGTCTTTACGGCGGATGCATTTTCTGTTTTTACAGCGGATTCATTTTCTGTTTTGATGTTGTTTTTGGTTTCTTCCATTCACATTCCTCCCTCTCTGACAAGGGCGGAAGACAGTGTCCGGTTCAGCTGTGTCTGCGCCCCTGTTTTTAAAGTAAATTTAAAATTATTTGATTTCTTGGGGTATGAGCTGTAGTTGTGCTACAGCAACGCAGGCAGATTACTCACTTATTTACACTCTTAGATTCACTTATTCGACTCACTTACTACCAGATGCCTCAAGATTGCTATGTATTATAGCATAAAAAATAAGAAAAAGCAATTCGCAAATTCAAATATCTACAATTGTCTTTTTCTCATCTCCATGTTATAATCATGATAATCTTCATTAAAACCAAACGACAAACTGAACTATAAATCCGGACAGGGGGGATGTGCATGAGGAGCAGAAGACACAGGGACGAGCGGCTGCCGGGGGTACTGCGCCAGCTGTACTCGCGGTTCTCGGCGATTTACCTGCTTCATCTGGAGGAGGAGACCTACGAGGAGCTGCAGGCGGACGAGTTTTTGCGCGGCCATCTGCCGGCGAAGGGGACGCTGTCCCAGGCCTACGATAAGCTGTTTATTTCTGACAAGAGCGGGGCGGAGAGAGGATCCTCCGGCTACGGCATATTTTACAGCGACTCGATTTTTAGAAAAGACAATTTCAGCGGCACGCTGGAGTTAGAGGAGCGGCGTTACAATTTCCATATTTTCCGCTTCTCGGAGACAGACAGCTTTATTATTTTAATTGAAAATACATACGGGATCCGCTCCGACGAGGTGGAGCGCGTGAAAATGGATACGCTGCAGGAGAATTACCTGTTTTCCATGGTAGTGGATCTGAAAAATGACACCTGTCAGAATTCCGTGACTACCGAGGTGAGCGTGGAGCGGCAGGATTATCTGGATTTGAAATATTCGGAGTGGCGTTTTATGATTGCCAACATGTTTTTGCCGGATGACAAGAGCATGTTTTTGATGATGTCGGAGCCGGAATATGTTATTGAGCGTCTGGAAAAGGAGAAGATGTTCAAGTTCGAAATTCAGATGCAGAATATGCAGGGAGAGTACATCTGGGTCCGCCTCATGTTCAACCGCATGAAGGGATTTTCGAGGGAAACGCCCCTGTTCGTTTACACGGTGCAGGACATCCACGAGGATATGCTGAGGCTTCTTCACCAGGAAAATATTATCGCGGCGGTGGAGGAGAAAAATCAGCAGCTAAAGGACATCAACACGGCCAAGACCGTTTTTATCTCGAAGATGTCTCATGAGATCCGCACGCCGATCAACGCGGTTCTCGGCATGGACGAGATGATTCTGCGGGAGACGGAGGACGAGAACATCCGCTCGTACGCCAGGGACATTATGAGCGCCGGGAAAATGCTGCTCAGCATCATCAACGACATTCTCGATTTTTCCAAAATCGAGGTGGGCAAGATGGAGATTATTCCGGTGGAGTATCAGACCAGTACGCTGATCCGGGATATTTACAATCTGATTTCCGTCAAGCTGAATGAAAAGAAACTGGAATTTAAGCTGGAGATCGCCGATAACATCCCCTCGGTCCTGATGGGAGACGAGGTGCGCATCAAGCAGGTTATTATCAATATTTTATCCAACGCGGTCAAATACACGGAGGAGGGAAGAGTTACTTTTTCCGTGGGATGCGCCGCGAAGGGCGAGGACGGAATCGACCTTTTAGTCCGGGTATCGGATACCGGCATGGGCATGAAGCAGGAGGAGATGAAAAATCTCTTTTCCGAATTTGCCAGGCTGGATGAGAGGCGCAACCGCAACATTGAAGGTACGGGACTGGGCATGAGCATTGTGGTCCGCCTGTTGGAGCAGATGGACAGTAAGCTGGAGGTGGAGAGCGTGTACGGAGAGGGCTCCACATTTTCCTTCGCCCTGCCCCAGAAGGTGGTGGACGCGGCGCCGATGCGGGATTTTTCCGTGTCGCCTAAGCGCTACGCGAAGGACGATGAAAAGCGGGTTCTCTACGCGCCGAGAGCGAAGATTCTCGCGGTGGACGACACCCGAACGAATCTGGTTATTGTCAAGGGCCTGTTAAAGCGGTCGGGCGTTCAGCTGGATACGGCGCTGAGCGGGCCGGAGTGCCTGGAGATGATCAAGGAGAAAGAGTACGACATGATTCTTTTGGATCATCTGATGCCGGAAATGGACGGCATTGAGACCCTGGGGCACATACGGGGTCTGGGAGGGCGTTTTGAGACGCTGCCGGTCATCGCCCTCACGGCCAACGTCATGAGCGACGCCAGGGAGCGGTATATCAACATCGGCTTCACCGATTTTCTGGAAAAGCCGATTATTCCCGCCAAGTTGGAGGAGGCGCTGTTTGCCTATCTGCCGGAGGAGTATCTTGAGGAAAAAACAGACGATTGAAAAGGCTGCGGAGCAGATAGGTTTCCGAAAAAAATTAAAATCAAAAAATGCAGCGGAGCAGATAGGCTTCCGCACAAAAATTAAAATCAAAAAATGCTGCGGAGCCGAGGGGCTTCCGTATGAAAATTAAAACTAATTACCGCCGCTTGCGGCAGAAAGGAATTACTCAATGAAAGCACTAAAAAAAGGACTGGCAGTTTTTCTCACAACAGTGCTTCTGGCGGAGGGAGCTTTTGCGGGCTGCGCGTCGGCGAAGGCGAAACCGTCTCTGTCTCAGAAGAAGATTACTTTGAAGGTGGGAAAGACCAAGAAACTTAAGGTGAAGAATCTGAAAAAAAAAGCAAAGGTTACTTGGAAGAGTTCCCAAAAAAAGGTGGCGGCTGTCTCTAAAAAAGGCGTTGTCAAGGCAAAGAAAAAGGGAAAAGCGGTGATTACGGCCAAGTTTTCATATAAGAAAAAGCCGGTGACGCTCAAGTGTCAGGTGACAGTGAAAAAAGCGGCGGTCGCCCCGGATGCCTCGGATGGGGGAACGGAAGTGGATCTTCCGGCAGATCCCACGGCGGAGCCCACGCAAACGCCGGTTCCCTACGGGGAGGCGGGAAAGGCTGCGGCCTACGACGCGGACAAGAGCAATTACGCGCTGAATATCGACGCGTCAAATAAGGTTCATGGAATCAGCGACATGCTCTATGGCATTTTTATAGAAGATATCAATTTCGCGGCGGACGGCGGCCTGTACGCGGAGATGGTGCAGAACCGCTCCTTCGAGTTCACGGCTCTCGCTGCCGGGGATGAGAAGCACGCCTGGAGCGACGTGGGCGACGTGAAGGCCGATGTGGTAAAGGACGACGCGGCGGGCGCGCTGAACAAGAACAATCCGAATTACATGGTGATTGAAAACACATCGGGAAAAGAGGCCGGCATTGAGAATACGGGATTTCTGGACGGCATGTCGGTCGTAAAGGACGCGGGATATAAATTTTCTGTCTATGCGCGCGGATTAGACGGCTATACCGGAAAGATCCAGGCGGAGATCGTGTGCGGCGACAGGGTTCTCGCTCAGGGAGAGGTTCCCGCGGTGAGCAGCGAGTGGAAAAAGTATGAACTGGAACTGAAGGCGTCGGAGACGGCGTATAACAATGTAAGGCTGCGGCTGACCATTCCGAATGGAAAGCTGGCGGTGGATATGGTATCCCTGTTCCCGAAGGATACTTATAAGGGACGGGAGAACGGCCTCAGAAAAGATCTCGCGGAAAAGCTCGCGGCGTTGAAGCCGAAGTTCCTGCGTTTTCCGGGAGGATGCGTCGCGGAGGGCGTATCGCTTGACAAGGCCTATGACTGGAAGGATTCCATCGGCGTGGACGCGGACGGGGAGCCCCTTATGTTCAACGGGCATTACGGAGACGTGGCGGCCCGGAAGCTGGGACAGAATATCTGG
>CANRJU010000215.1 GCA_947631075.1 uncultured Lachnospiraceae bacterium | reverse complement strand
GTAGAACAGCGACTCTGTCAGCTCAATCTCAATGGACATGGGCGGCACCTTATATTTTTTCAAAATATCTATATAGTAGTCAAAGAAATTCGGTATCTCAAAATGGCTCCGGGACAGGTTGACCGAAATCGGCACGACCTTGTAGCCTTTTTTGCTCCAGTGCTCCTGCATCCGGCAGACTTCCTCAAACATATACAGATCCACATCTACCACAAAGCCATTGCTCTCAAACAGCGGAATAAACTCGCCCGGATAAATCATGCCCTCGTCCGGATCCAGCCACCGCACCAGCGCCTCCGCGCCGGCGATCGTCTCTCCCTTGAGCTCGTACTTGGGCTGTAAATACGGGACAAAATGCCCCTTGGCCAGAGCGTCGTGCATCTTCATCTCCAGCACCTTCTCCCGGCTGAGCCGCTGCCGGTCCTTCTCATCGTAAATACCCATGGGCACCAGATGAGACGGGGAAATCTTCTTCTGCGCCAGGTTGGCATATTCCATAATCGTGGTGATATCTTCCGTCTCGTCCTGCTCGATCACATAGACGCCGTAGTAGAGTACAAGTCCAAATTTCTTTCCCTCTGAATCCTCCAGATCGGAAATCTGTTCGCTGATCCGCTGAAGCCTGTGCTCCAGCATGGGAATCGAGTGATATCGCATGGCAATAGCGAAATTGTCTCCCATAATCCTTCCCGATACCTCGTCCCACCGCAATTCCTGATCGATAATCGTCTGCACCCGGTGCAGCACCGCGTCCCCCACCACGTCGCCGTAGGCGTCGTTAATCAGCTTGAACCGGTCGATATTGGCGTACACCAGCACATACGGATTGCTGCTGTGAATCAGAGCGTTGGCAATGCGCTGAAACTCCTTCTTGTTCTTTCCGCCGGTCACGTCGTCGCGTCCCACCTGCCTGTACATCATCCGGTACTTGATTGCCAGTATCACGGCGACAAGTCCCACGACAACGAGCACCAGGGCAAGCTGTCCGTGCCGGGTCCTGCAGCGTCCCGCCGTGCCGATCAATAACAGTACCATTATGACAAGCATCCAGAAATCCCAGAAAAGCAGTCCTAGCATCGGTTTTATTTTATTCAGTAAGTGTTTCACCGGGCTACTCCTCCTTTGTCGTTCGTTCTTACATTATAGTATATTTTTTCGTTAATTACAATATCCGAATCACACAATAAAGCGGATTTTTTTGTCGTCGGCCAGCCAGTCGCTCTTTTCCGTTTTAATTACAATAGTCGGATAACTAATCCGGCTGCTGACAATCTCGTCCTCGCCGGGCCCGCACAGGCTGGTCTCCAGACAGAGGTCGTCTCCTTTTTCGTACAATCCGGACACCCGGATGCTGAATCCGCTGTTTTCCTGCTCCCCGTATCCCACCGCCAGGTACAGGTACTCCCCCTCCTCATAGGTCATCTGAAACGCGTTCAGCTTTTTCGCGTCAATCTCTTTTTTCAGCGCCTCCGGGATATCCTCCGTCAGCACCACCGTATAATCCCAGTCCTTTCCCCGCTCCTCTGAGGCATCATCGCCGCTGCCGGCCGTCCCGCAGCCGGTAAAAATTCCCAGACAGAGCGTTAAAAGAAGGCACAGACACATATTTCTTTTCATGGTATACCTCATTTCTGAGCGAACAAGTTCACTTTGCTATTTGTTCTCGCTCCGAAACAATTTCTTTTATATAAGTATATGCCCGAAAAAAACAGTTATGTCTGCGCCCCCGGATTTTTTAATGTCTGTATTTGTCTCTCTGTATTTTACTTTCTGTATTTACTTTCTGTATTTACTTTCTGCATTTACTTTCTGTATTTTACTTTCTATACTTCACTTTCATTACTCAAGCTTAATTCCCGCCAAGAGCCCGGCCAGGGAAGTAGACGCCTCCTCGTCCGTGTACTCCATGGAAACCTCCTCGTCCTCCGCTTCCGGGGCGATGTCCTCTGCCTCCTTCATGCTGAGACGTATTTTCCCATCCTCCACGGCTAACACCTTTACTTTCACCTTCTGGCCCAGCTTCACGACCTCGTTGGGAGAGTGCAAAAATTTATTGCAGATCTGGGAAATGTGAACCAGTCCCGTCAGGCCGTCCCCGATATCCACAAAGCAGCCGTAGGACTCAATCCGGTCGATGACGCCCTCCGTGACATAGCCCTTCTGGAGAGCGTTCAGCTTCTTCTCATGCTCCTTGGCCGCCTTTTCCCTCGCCACCTCTTTGGCGGAGAGCACCAGCTTTTTCCGGGACGAATCCGCCGTGATCACCACGACGTCCAGCGTCTCGCCCACAAAGGAATCCACGTCCTCCACATAGTCAAGCGCCAGCTGCGAGGCGGGAATAAATCCCCGGACGCCGTTTACAAAGGCAACGACGCCGGCATTTACGCTGGTCAGCACCTTTACCGTAAAAATTGTCTTGTTCTCAAGCGCCTCCTCTAACTGCTTCCAGGCGTCCTCCTCCCTGGCGTCCTTCAGCGACAGAAGCACGCGCCCCTGCCCGTCGTCGCTATCCAGCACCACCGCCGAAATCTCCTCGCCGGTGCGGATTTCATCCATAGCGTGAAACGAGGGATCGTCGCTGTACTCCCCCGCCGGAATCACTCCCTGAGAAAATGAATTGAGGTCCACGATCACCTCTTCCTCCTCCACGCTGACGACGGTTCCCGTCACCCGGTCGCCCTCCTTAAACGAGCGGAAGGACGCGTTGATCTCGTCCTCGTAATCCGCCATTGTCTCTGTCTTTGTTTCCTCGCTCATCTTCTGCCTCCATTCTATACCTTTACGGGGGACAACAGGCATCCCCTTGATATTGCAAATTTTCACATATCTCGTGCGCTCGAAACCTCAAACTCGAAACCTCAAATTCGAAATCTAAAACACTTTAAATCCATTTCATTTTTATGCGGATTATGCGGGCGGCGTCAATGCGTCCGCCAGCGCGGCAAATTCCGCCAGCCCCAGCTTTTCTCCCCGGATATCGGGCGGCAGTCCCACCGCCTGTATCGCCTGTCCGATTTCTTCTTTTGAAAAATCCAGCTCCCCGCTGTTAGCGAGCCCGTTCTGCAAGGTCTTGCGCCGCTGGTTGAAAGACGCCCGAATCAGCCGGAACATCAGCCTCTCGTCCGCCACCTCCACCGGAGGTCTAGCAAGGCAGGTGAGCCGCACGACCGCGCTGCCCACATTCGGCCTGGGAATAAAGCAGTTGGGCGGCACGTTCGCCGCCAGATATGGCTCGGCGTAATACTGCACCGCCAGCGACAGCGCGCCGTAGTCCTTCGTCCCCGGCTTCGCCCTCATGCGCTCCGCCACCTCCTTCTGGACCATCACCGTCACATTGGCAAGCGGCACATGGCTCTCAAAGAGCCCCATAATAATCGGAGTTGTGATATAATACGGGAGATTTGCCACTACCTTGATGGGCTTTCCCGCATTGTACTCCCGCGCAATAGCGGCGATATCTTCCTTTAAAATATCCCCCTGGCGGACCTCCACATTGTCATATTCCGCCAGCGTCTCCCGCAGAATCGGAATCAGGTTGTGGTCGATTTCCACCGCCAGCACGCGCCCGGCGCGCTCGGCCAGATACTGCGTCATGGTGCCGATGCCCGGACCGATTTCCAGCACAAAATCATCTCGCCCCACGTCCGCGGCGTCGATGATTTTGTTCAGCACATGGGGATCAATCAGAAAATTCTGTCCGTATTTTTTTTGAAAATGAAAATCATGCTTTTGCAGGACCTGTATCGTCTCCTGCGGGCTGCCAAGCTCTGCCACGCCCCGTCCTCCCTGCTTTTTTCTCTATATCATCTGTATTTTTAAGCAAAATTTTTCAGCAAAATTAGCATCGTTTTTGACAAAATCCGCCATTTATCAACAAAAACCACTATTTTTTTTCGGTGAAAATCCGTCTATCACGGAATCCGGTACAGCCTCCTGGCGTTCTCCCATGTGGCACGGATCACCTCGTCCGCGGAAATACCCCGAATCTTCGCAATTTCATCTGCCACGAGGGGCAGATATGAGGAGTCATTTCGCTTTCCCCGGTTCGGCTCCGGCGCCAGATATGGGCAGTCCGTCTCCAGCACAATCCGCTCCAGCGGAATCTGCTCCACGGTCTGCTTTAATTTTTTTCCATTTTTAAATGTGACCACGCCGCCCACGCCGATATAAAATCCCATATCCACATATTCCGCCGCCATCTCCGGCGAGTACGAATAGCAGTGGATCACGCCGCCGCAGTCGTAGGCCTTTGTACCTGTCAGAATCTCCATCGTCTCCGCGGCAGCCTCCCTGCTGTGTATAATAATGGGAAGTCCCGTGTCCTTGGCGAGCTCAATCTGGCGCAGAAACCATTTTCTCTGCACGGAGAGCTCCGGCTCCGGCCAGTGCCTGTCCAGCCCAAATTCTCCGATGGCGACCACCTTCTCGTGCCCCGCCTGCTGACGGATCCAGTCCATATCCGCCTCCGTCAGCTCCTCCACCTCGCTGGGGTGCACTCCCAGGGCGGCGTAGACAAACGGGTACTGTTCCGCCAGCTTGAGCGCCGTCCGGCAGGAATCCATGCTCGCCCCCACGTTGACGACGGCGCCGATTCCCTTTTCCCGCAGTCCCGTCAGAAAGGCGTCGCGGTCCGCGTCGAACGCCTCGTCGTCGTAGTGGCTGTGCGTGTCAAAAATAAAAGGCTTTTCGCTCGTTTCCATCAGCAGATCTCCGCTCCCGCCGGCATATATTTCTCCGGCGTCATAAGGGCGAGATTGCCCTCCGCGTCCTCCGCGAGAAGAATCATGCCCTCCGAGAGCACGCCGGCTAACTTAGCGGGCTTTAGGTTCACGAGGACCATGACCTTCTTTCCCACCATCTCCTCCGGCGCGTAGTACTTGCGAATGCCCGACACGATCTGCTTTACCTGACTGCCGATGCGCACCTGGGAGCAGAGCAGCTTTTTGGACTTCTCCACC
>CANRJU010000214.1 GCA_947631075.1 uncultured Lachnospiraceae bacterium | reverse complement strand
GCAAATTCTTCCATCACTTCCCGGGTGCGGTCCGACGAGCCGCTGTCGATCAGCAGAATCTCCGTCTTTTCCCTGGGGTAAGTCTGGGCCGCGATATCCCGGAAAAGAGCCGAAATGCGTTCTTCTTCGTTCAGCGCCACGACGCACAAGGAAATCCTCATCCCTGCCACCTCCTGTGTCTGGTTCGTACTATCATGGGATTGCCGCGCCTCGTGCCATCCCTGATAGTATGTATTATACTCTATCGCTGAAAATGGCGCAAGAAACACTTGAATAAAACGCCAAAAACCATTATACTTATAGGTAGATTTTTTAGGGGAGGAGAACCCATGGGCAATTATAAAGAGGATATTGCCATCATCATTCCGGCGCTGGATCCGGATGAACGCATGACCGTTCTCGCGGGGGAACTGCACGACCACGGCTTTGAGAATATCATTCTGGTAGACGACGGCAGCGCCTTTGAGAACCGTACATATTTTAAGGCCTGCAAAGAGCAGTACGGCTGCCATATCATCCGGCATGTAGTCAATTTCGGAAAGGGTATGGCTCTTAAATCTGCCTTCAACTATATCCTCACCTCCCGCCCTGAGCTGCGCGGTGCCGTGACGGTGGACTGCGACGGACAGCACGTTCTGAAGGATATCATCACCTGCGCGGCGCTGACCTGTGACAATCCGGACAAGCTCGTGCTCGGGTGCCGGAAGTTTGACGACCCAGCCATTCCCTGGCGCAGCCGGTTCGGCAACAAGCTGACAAGAGGGCTGATCCGCCTTCTCTGCGGCATCCATGTGTCGGACACCCAGACCGGCCTGCGGGGACTGCCGCTCCCTCTGATTGCCGACTATTTTGCCAACACCAAGGGAGAGCGCTTTGAGTACGAGATGAATATGCTCTTAGCCGCTAAGGAGAACCACATCCCGGTAAAGGAGTTTCCCATCGAGACCATTTACCTGGCGGACAATGAGAGCTCCCACTTCAACCCCTTTTTAGATTCCATCCGGATCTACAAGGTATTTTTAAAATTTATGCTCAGTTCCCTGTCCAGCTTTATCATCGACATCGTGCTGTTTTACCTGCTGGGCGTGATTCTGAGGCCGATCGTGCCGGACAACGTCATGATCTTTGAGAACTATGTGTTCGGGGGCTCCCTGCTGACCCTTTTGCGCACCGTGATCTCGCGGCTCATCAGTTCTCTTTACAATTTCCTGATGAACAAAAATCAGGTATTTAAAAATAAGTCCAAGTCACCGGCCGTCATCGTCCGCTATTACATCCTGTGCGCGGTACAGCTTCTGCTGTCCTGGCTTTTAATAGACCATGTGCTGGGCTTTATCCACTACCGCACGGTGAGAAAATGCATCATCGATACCTTCCTCTTTGTCATCAGTTTCCAGATACAGAGGGAATGGGTATTTAAAAATAGAAAAAAACATTAGGAGGCGACATAATATGTCATTAAGAAGTCGAATCATCACAACCGTGATCGGATGTTCCCTGATCACCGCGCTGATCTGCGGCACCGTGAGCCTGATCGCGTCGGGCCGCAACGCCATGATCAACGCCAAGCAGCATCTGGTAATTTCCGGCACTTCCTACCAGAAGGACATTGACGGAAGGCTGGCCCAGATTGAAACTACCATGAGTACGCTGGCTCAGGCCGTTCTGCAGGAAATCAAGGATGTGGACCGCTTCCAGTCTGATCCTGCCTATGTAAAGGAGTGCACGGACGCTCTCCGCGATTACGCGCAGGCTGCCGGGGAGAACACCGAAAACGCCCTCTCATACTATGTGCGCTACAACCCGGAATTTACAGAGCCGACCTCCGGCATATTCGCCTCCCGCTCCAGCAGCGGGGCGAGTTTCGAGGAGCTGACTCCTACGGATTTCAGCACCTATGACAAGAGCGACACGGAGCATGTGGGATGGTATTACATCCCCATCGACAACGGCGGCCCCACCTGGATGGAACCCTACCAGAACGAGAACACCGGCGCCTACATGATTTCCTACGTCGTTCCCATTGAAAAAGACGGCGTCACCCTGGGCGTCGTGGGAATAGACATCGATTTTACCCAGTTCCAGGAGAGCATCAATTCTATCAAGGTAGATACCGCCGGATACGGCTTTCTTCTGAATACAGACAATACAATTTTAGTACATCCTTCCGAGGAAACGGGAAAGGCTCTCTCCGATATCAGCGCGCCCCTGGCCGACTTTGTTTCCAACGCGGAAAATGAGGGACAGTCGCTCACCTACCAGTACAACGGAGAGCGCACCGCCTCCTTTTCCACGCTGAAAAACGGCATGAAGTTAGTGACCACCGTGCCGAGATCGGATATCATGGCAAGCTCCTACACCCTGCTCTATATGATTCTGGGCGCCGTGATCGGCTCGCTCATCGTGGCCATCATACTGGGATTTTTCATCGGCGGCCGCATTTCCATGCCCGTCCGCGATCTGACAGAAATCATAACCGACACCGCCGAGCTGAATTTCCGGCGCAATCCCAAGAGCGCGCGCCTCATAAAGCTCAAAGACGAGATCGGCAACATGGCGCGGGCTGTCCAGCAGATGCGCGACAAGCTGCGTGAGATGGTCACGCTGATCGACAAGGCCGGCCTCAGCATGGAATCCAATGTCACAGAGCTCCACACCAATATGGCGGAGGTCAGCGATATGTGCAGCAATAACTCCGCCACCTCCGAGGAGCTGGCCGCCGCTATGGAAGAAGCCGCCAGCGCCACCGAAACCGTCACGGACGCCGCGGGCACCGTGGAGGAAAATGCCAAGGACATCGTCACACTCTCCCAGGAGGGAGCGCGCAATTCCATTCAGGTCAAAAACCGCGCCCTCAGCTTAAAAGAGACTACGGTTACGGCTACTGAGAGAACCCGCGCGATGTATGAAGAAGTAAAGGGAAAGACAAAGACCGCGCTCAAACAGGCGCAGGCCGTAGAGCGGATCAACGAGCTGACCCAGGATATCATGGATATCTCCTCGCAGACCAACCTGCTCGCCCTGAACGCCTCCATCGAGGCCGCCAGAGCCGGGGACGCCGGCCGGGGCTTCGCCGTCGTTGCCACCGAGATCGGCTCGCTGGCCAGCCAGACCCAGGAAACGGTGTCCTCCATCGACACCATTATCGGAGAGGTCAACGCGGCTGTCTCCAATATGAAGCAGTGCCTTGACAGCACCATGGAATTCCTGGACAACACGGTCCTCAAAGATTATAACGAATTTATGCATGTGGGAGAAAATTACGCGCAGGATGCCGCCGACTACGAGCAGGGCATGACCCAGATCAACGACGCCGTGACCACGCTGGTAGAGGCCATCAACAATATCTCCTTCTCCATCCGCGAGATCAATAACACGGTAAATGAATCCGCCACCGGCGTGTCGGATATCGCGGATAAGACCTCGTCTATGGTACAGATGATCCAGGCAACTGACAGCTTCGTCAGCGAGAGCAAGGAAAGCGCTGATAACCTGAATAAGATCGTAGATGAATTTAATATTGAGTAAGGAGCATGATTAATGACCATAATTAATGGCTTCCCTTTTTGGGAGGCCATTATTTTTTTATGTGATTTCTGAAAGCAAAGATATACATTTGTTCAGGCGTCAGCGCAGAGGGAGATGGCTCCCATTTAATCCTTTTGAGTTTTATATGTACAGTTTTTTCATTATTTTTTACACAAATAAGCATGTAAATTACAGCACAAATTTGTGGCATGAAACGCCCAGCTTCTGCGGATTATACGCCCTAACCTTCAATAAAACTCATCAATAAATCACCTCGTCATGTGTTCCGAGAATCCAGGATATATGACAGAAACAATTAAGGTATGTATTATCTGCCGTTTACGAATTACCCGAGCTCCGCACGGACATTCGCAAGCAAATATTCCAGATTGTAGGATACCCCGTAACCTAGGGAATCGGTAATAACTATGATTTTCTCAAACTCTGTTTCATGGAGTCTAAAAAAGTCCGGATGCACCCTGGCATAATCCATAAATTTTTTTGCCGAAGACATAAGGTTGTTATAATATCTTTCACCAAAATCACCATAAGTTGCACTAAACTTTGCTGCCTCGGTTGCGAAAGCAAGATGCATTAATGCCTTCGTCCCCTCATCCACCGTTTTGTTCAGGTAGTCATTCAACACTCCTTTGCATTCATTCAAAGAAAATTGCATTTTCCCAAAAGCCTTTCCCAGTTGTTTTTGCAGATTGCTCAGCAATGTATCGTTGTATCCTTCACTCCAATAGCTGCTTTCAACATCCTTAAAAACTTTAGAAGCGCTGAACATTTCAAATAAATGAGTTTCTAATTCATCTCTGTTTAAAGATTTAATTGCTTTTTTATACTGTGTTAGTGTCATATTCCTTACCTCCAAAATAATCACTCCTTCATCGGAATGCCCCCAAAACCTTAGCAATTTGTCTGGTGCTCCTGGGACGGGCTCGACATGTCATAAATGGTTCCATCAAAAACCTCAATCCTTCTGTCCTCTGAAAATGTCTCGTATTTTTCCAGCGTCATCATTGGCTCTCCTGATTGTAATGCCGACATGAAACCGCCCCCTTCCTGATTTGTTCGACGGATGCATTATACTTATTCCACAAAATAATTATATGTTTTATTACACTGCTCTACTTCTCCCCATATTTCGACTCCTCATGCACCTTGCGGTCATACTCTCTTCGTAGCTCCATCGTGTACTCCATAGGCCTTTCTATAATGTCACTAACATATTCTAATGACTGATTCTTCTCAAACAAATGGAACGCAACGCTCCTTTCTTTTTTCTCCTCGCCTGCCTCCTGGCCCTCGTCCCAGCCCGACTGGCGCCCCTCGTTCCAGCCCGTCCGATGGCCTTCCTGCCAGCACTCTTCTCCGATTTTCATTCCCAGTCCCGTCATTTTATCTACCTCCCTCCAGAGTTCCTTATTCTCTGAAAAATCAATATACTTCTT
>CANRJU010000213.1 GCA_947631075.1 uncultured Lachnospiraceae bacterium | reverse complement strand
CCACCTCAATCATCGCGGCGTCCGCCTTGCGCAGCGACAATTCATATCCGCGCACGGTCACCTCCACCGGATCGCCCAGCGGCGCCACCTTGCGCACAAAAATTTCTACTCCACGGGTGATACCCATGTCCATAATCCTCCGCTTGACCGGGCCGGTCCCCGTCAGGCGGCTGACCTTCACGGTATCGCCAATGGATGCTTCTCGCAATGTCATGCTTTCTTCCTCCTATTCAAAACTTCTCCCGCCTTCCACGCCATCAGACAATGATCTTGTTCGCCATGTCCTTCCCCAGAGCGATCCGGGAATCCTTCACATTCAGGATCATGTTCCCGCTGATCTCCGACACGACGGTCACCACGCCGCCCGTCACAAATCCCAGATTCTCCAAGAACTTCTTCGTCTCCTCCCGGCCGCCGACCTTCTTAATCGTATTTTCCTCCCCGATACGGGCCATCGTCAAAGGCATATCCATCATCCTTTCCCAGAACGCAGCATTATATTAGTTGCTCGCTACTTTTGTTAGTATATACTAACTTTTATTAGATGTCAACAACTTAATGAAATTTTATAGTTTTTTTCTTTACATTTTTAAATAATAAAATTGATTAAAATGTCAGAAAATGCTATACTTAGTAATATGATGCCGGAGCCTCACAGAGATTTGAGCCGGGTATCATATAATGCAGGAAAGGGGGTATCTAATCCCGATGCTGAAAAATAATGAATCCTCTGAAAATTACCTTGAGACAATCCTTCTGCTCAGCCGGAAGCTGCCTGTGGTGCGCTCTGTGGATATCGCCACCGAGCTCGGCTTTAAGAAGTCCAGCGTCAGCGTCGCCATGAAAAATCTTCGTGAAAAGGGCTATATCACCGTTACGGACGCCGGTTTTATCTATCTCACGGACGCGGGACAGGATATTGCCGATATGATCTACGAGCGACACGATATTCTGACGCGGTGCCTGACCGCCCTGGGCGTATCCGGGGACGTGGCCGAGGAGGACGCCTGCAAAATCGAGCATGTCATCAGCGCCGAGAGCTTTGCCGCCATAAAAAAGCACGCCAACGATTTTATGAAAATGAACGACTGAAAACCGCGGATCGACCGAACCATCTACACTATTATTCCGCGCAGTGCAAACTTCTGTACCGTAAAAAAACTGCCGCACCGCGAATTGCTTCGCCCATGCGACAGTCCTGATCAAAGACGTGCGTGAGAGGATTCGAACCCCCGACACCTTGGTCCGTAGCCAAGTGCTCTATCCAGCTGAGCTACACGCACAATGCACATATTATAATAACGGATTATTCTGTAAATGTCAAGTTCTTTTTTTGAATAATATGCTTAAAAAACATCAATTAAACTGATTAAATTTAATCATTTTCAAATTGAACCCTATATGATAGTATATAGAAACCGCAATAAAATGTTGGGGACAAAATATTTTGACCTCTGATAAAATCCCCATTTCTGAGCGAACAAGTTCGCTCCAGCAATTTGCTTTCGCTCAGAAACAAGTTATCAATGTGAACTATGTTCACACTATATAATCATTACGAGGAGGATGCAGCATGAAAAATTTTGACAAATACAAAAAGGCATATTTTATGCCTCCTGAATGTACCTACGACTGGGTGAAAAAGGATGCCATCACAGAGCCGCCGATCTGGTGCTCCGTGGATTTAAGAGACGGCAACCAGGCCCTCATCGAGCCGATGAGCTTAGATGAAAAGCTGCAGTTTTTCCAGCTGTTAGTCGATATCGGCTTTAAGGAAATCGAGGTGGGATTCCCCGCCGCGTCGGAGACCGAATACGAGTTTATGCGCACGCTGATTGAGAGGAACATGATTCCCCAGGACGTGACCGTGCAGGTGCTCACCCAGGCGAGAGAACATATTATAAAAAAGACATTTGAGGCCGTCAAGGGGGCGCCCCACGCGGTCGTGCATCTGTACAACTCCACCTCCGTGGCACAGAGGGAGCAGGTTTTCCAAAAGGACAAAGAGGAAGTCAAGCAGATCGCCATCGACGGAGCGAAGCTGTTAAAGGAGCTGGCCGATGAGACGGACGGCAATTTCTCCTTCCAGTACAGCCCGGAGAGCTTTCCGGGAACAGAGGTGGACTACGCCGTGGACGTCTGCAACGCCGTTCTCGATATATGGCAGCCGACGCCGGAGAAAAAGGCGATTATCAATATTCCCACTACCGTGGAGAACGCCATGCCGCACGTATTCGCCACCCAGGTCGAGTACATCCACAAGCACCTGAAATACCGCGATGCCGTTATTCTCTGCCTGCACCCCCACAATGACCGGGGCAGCGGCGTAAGCGACGCGGAGCTGGGAATTTTGGCCGGAGCGCAGCGCATCGAGGGAACCCTGTTCGGAAACGGTGAGCGCACCGGAAATGTGGACATTGTGACATTGGCGATGAATATGTTCTCCCACGGCGTGGATCCGGGACTGGATTTTTCCAATATGCCGGAAATCCGCCAGAAATACGAGACATACACCCGGATGCATGTGGATCCGAGACAGCCCTATGCCGGCGATCTGGTGTTCACGGCATTTTCCGGCTCCCATCAGGACGCCATCGCCAAGGGAATGCAGTGGCGTGAGGACCGTCACCTGAAGACATGGAGCGTTCCCTATCTGCCGGTGGATCCCAAGGATGTGGGCCGCACCTACGATTCCGACGTCATCCGCATCAACAGCCAGTCCGGCAAGGGCGGCGTCAACTATATACTGAAACAGAATTTTGGCATTTCCCTCCCGGACGCCATGAGGGAGGAAGTCGGCTACACGATGAAGCACGTCTCCGACGAGGAGCACAAGGAGCTGTCGCCGCAGTGGGTGTATGACATTTTCGAGGAAAATTACATCTCTCCGATGCCCTATTTCCAAATTACGGAGTGCCACTTCAAGCAGGTGGACGGCATCATGGCGGAGACCACGATTCAGTGCGGGGACAAAAAGACCATTGTGGACGCCAACGGAAACGGGCGGCTGGACGCTGTGAGCAACACGATCAAGCAATTTTTCGACATCAGCTACCAGCTCTCCACCTACGAGGAGCACGCGCTGACCCAGGGATCCTCCTCCAAGGCCATCGCCTATGTGAGCATCACCTGCAACGGAAATGTGTACTGGGGCGTCGGCATCCACGAGGACATCATCACCGCCTCCATCCACGCGCTCTGTGTCAGCGTCAACAAGCTGCCGGACATCGCCACCAACGAGTCCTGCCAGGACGACCGCCTGGTCGAGATGATGAACTACATGCACGCCAACTACCAGACCGTCACGCTGGAGGACATGGCCGCCCAGTTCCATCTGTCCGAGCCCTACATCAGCAAGTACATCCACGACAAATCCGGCACGACCTTTGTCGAACAGCTGACACGGATTCGGATGAAAAAGGCAAAGACACTGTTGAAAAATGGCAATATGACCGTAGAAAATATAGCTCTCATGGTGGGATATCCCAGCGTCGAGCATTTTACCAGAACCTTCCGGAAATTGTATGAGATGACCCCCATACAGTTCAGGAATGGGGAAAAATAAGATCCTTCTTCCTCCTCCGGAGGACTTAGATTATCTGCCTATTCTGTAGGCAGATAATTTTTTTGAAAAATATCCCGGAGCAGAACAAGAACCGTCCCTTTTCTTTTGCATAATATAAAATGATCAGTCAAATGAGGCGAAATCATGCGGATCTATATTGTGCAACCAGGAGATACTATAGACCGGATTGCCGGACTATACGGAACAAGCGCGTCGGAAATATCCTACGCCAACCAGATTCCCTATCCGTACCAGCTGGCCGTGGGACAGGCGATTCTGATTCCCGGCGAACCCGGCCCGGAGGACCGGCGCGTCGTGACGGCCAGCGGATACGCCTACCCCTTCATCAGTCCGTGGGTGCTAAGGCAGACCCTCCCCTATCTGACCCAGCTCTTTGTCTTTTCCTATGGGTTTACCACCGAGGGGCGCCTGATTGCCCCGCAGATCTCCGAGGACTGGATGTTGGGGGAGGCCGCCCTGTATGGCGTCACAACCGTAGCCGTCCTCACGCCCCTTGGCGAGGACGGGAAATTCAACAACCATCTGATTCACGCCATCGTGACGTCCGAGGATTCCCGAAAAAATCTCATCGATCAGCTGGCGGCCCTGACGGAGCAAAAGGGATACGGCGGCGTCGATGTGGATTTTGAGTACATTTTCGCCGAGGACCGGGATCTCTTTACCGCTTTTGTGGCGGAACTGCGCGAGCGGATGAACGAGCTGGGCGTGACGGTCAGCGTGGCGCTGGCTCCCAAGACGTCCGCGGATCAAAAAGGGCTTTTATATGAGGGAAAAGATTATAGAGGACTGGGCGAAGCGGCCAACGACGTACTTCTTATGACCTACGAGTGGGGCTATACCTACGGGCCTCCCATGGCGGTCGCGCCTCTCAACAACGTGCGGCGGGTGGTGGAATACGCCCTGACCGAAATTCCCTCCGAAAAAATCAATCTGGGGATTCCCAACTACGGGTACGACTGGCCGCTCCCCTTCGTGCAGGGGGAGAGCAAGGCGACCACGATCGGAAATATAGAAGCCGTGCAGATCGCCATCGCGGGCAATGTCCCCGTCCAGTTCGACGAGACGGCAAAATCGCCCTATTTTCTCTACAGCAGAGAAAATATCCGGCACGAGGTGTGGTTTGAGGATGTCCGGAGCATAGAAGAAAAGTACGCGCTGCTGACGGAGTACGATCTGAAGGGAATCGGAGTCTGGCAGATCATGCGCCTGTTCCGCCCTATGTGGCTGGTCTGCTCGGATATGTTCTATATTCAATAATTTAAAAAATGAGCGGCCGAAAACATCACATTCCAGAATGAATCTGCAACCGAAGCACCACAGACCAGAGCGAACTTTCCTAATTAAAGTCTAAAAAAGAGGAGACACTATCGTATCTCCTCTTTGGATGCTGGTAACCGGAATCGAACCGGTACGGGTGTCACCACCCACAGGATTTTAAGTCCTG
>CANRJU010000212.1 GCA_947631075.1 uncultured Lachnospiraceae bacterium | reverse complement strand
GAGGCAATTGTCCAATGGGACATCCCTTTGGAAGGGCATGACGGTGGGCGTGGTGGATGAGCGGTCGGAGATCGCCGGGTGCTGCCGGGGAGTTCCCCAAAGGGACCTGGGCCTGCACTGTGACGTTTTGGATGCCTGCGAGAAAACGACCGGGATTTTTATGATGCTGCGCTCTATGTCCCCGGAGGTAATCGCCGTAGATGAGATCGGCTCTTTGGGGGACGCGCAGGCGCTGACGGCGGCCCGGGCCGGAGGGTGCGCGATCCTGGCCACGGCTCACGGTTCGGGGACGGGGCAACTGCGGGAAAATCCTTTTATGCGGGAAATCATAGAGGCGGCCCTGTTTGAGCGGGTGGTGCTTCTCGGGGACCGGACCCGGCCGGGAAGGATTCGGGCAGTCTATGACGGAAAAGGAAATGTGCTGGAAAAATGAGGAGATTGGGAAGATGAAGGGACTGGGGATGTTTTTTGTCATGGCGGGCTGTCTGGGAATCGGGTGCTGGCACCGGATGGTCTACATCCGGCAGTGGATCGTGATGCAGAATCTCCAGAAGGCGTTTCAGATCCTGCGGGGAGAAATCGCCTACGGGAGAACGGCGCTTCCCCTTGCCTTTGGACAGGCGGCCGGGAGGACGGAGGGAGACGTGTCGGTTTTTTTTCATAAGATGGCGTTTCGCATGGAGCGGGGCGAGGGAGAATTACGTGCGCTGTGGACGGAGACGGCGGAGGAGGTTTTTTCGGCGCGGGAGATGACCGGAGATGTGCGAAAGGATTTCGCGGGCCTCGGCGATTCGCTGGGTTATCTGGACGCGGATGCACAGTTGCGGTCTCTGGGGCTGTATCAGAAGCGGCTGGAGGAGGGCATGGCGGCCAAGGGCGGGGAGAGGGAAAAATATACCAGGCTGTATCCCATCCTGGGATTTGTGGGCGGGATGATGATCTGCCTGTGCCTGTTCTGAGGGGCGGGGAGAAGGGAGAATCATGGAAATTACGATTATTTTTAAAATTGCGCTGGTGGGCATTCTGGTGACGATACTCAATCAGATTCTCAAGCAGTCGGGGCGGGACGAGCAGGCGTTTATTGTCAGCCTGGCGGGGCTGATTCTGGTGCTGTTCTGGGTGATTCCCTACATATCGGAACTGTTCGAGACGGTGGAGGATTTGTTTTCATTTTAATACGAGGGGGGAGCGTTCATGCTGAAAATTGTTCTGGTGGGGCTGACGGCGGTGTTTCTCGTGCTGGCGGCGGGCAGCGTACACAGGGAGTACGCGTTTTTGATCGGACTCTGCGGCGCGGTTCTGATTTTTTCCTACGGACTGGGCAGAATCCGGATTATCGCGGATTATGTCCGGGAGTTCGAGCGGGCGGCGGGGTTGACGGACGAGTATGTGGCGATTCTGCTCAAAATGGTGGGAATCGCCTATCTCAGCCAGTTTGCCGTCAGTCTGTGCCGGGACGCGGGGCAGGGGGCCATTGCCGGACAGATCGGCTTCGCGGGGAAGCTGAGCATGCTGATTGTCAGCCTGCCGGTTCTGGAGGCGCTGATCCGGACTATAGGAGAGCTGTTATGAAGCGGCTGGCGGTGTGGGGATTTCTCGTCCTGAGCTGGCTGGCGCCCTTTGATATGGTCATTGGCGCAGAGGTGGGAGAGCCTGAAAATTTTGAGGCGTTTGAGGACAGTATTTCTCTCCAGGAAGTGGAGCGGGCGTTTCAGGATTTGCAGGGGGAGGGGGCAAATTCCCCGGCGGGCAAGAATTTTTCCCTGACGGACTATGTCCGGGGAGTGGCGGCGGGAGAGCAGGATTTTTCTCTGTCCGGATTTCTGGAGCAGGGCGCGGAATTTCTGGCGGGGCAGTTTGAGGAGCAGAAGGGAGCGCTGTTTAAAATTCTGGCGCTGGGGATTCTGGCGGGAATTTTTATCAATTTTTCGGATACGGTGGGGGAGAAAAGTCTGGGGGAGACGGGATTTTACATTACATATATTCTGCTTTTCGCCGTGGCGGCCGCGGGTTTTTACACCGCCTTTTGCGTGGCGCGGGACTCTCTGGCGGACCTTCTTGCCTTTATGCGGGCGCTGGTTCCCTCTTTTTCCCTGGCGCTTTGCCTGAGCGGGGGGACGGGAACTTCGGCGGCGTACTACGAGACGATGCTGATTGCGCTGACATTTATGGAAACGTTTATGGCGTATGTGTTTCTGCCGGGTGTCCAGGTGTATTTTATGCTGGGCATGATGAATCCGCTGGCAGAACACCATTTTACACGGGCGGCGGAGCTGGTGAAAAGCGTTCTCCGGGGGAGCGTGAAGGTTTTGTTCGGCGTTCTCTTGGGGTATCAGGGAATTCAGGGACTTTTGCTTCCCGTGATGGACAAGGTGGGAAAAAGCGCCGTCCTCAACACGGCCAAGGGGATTCCGGGGGTGGGAAATACCGTGGGCGGCGTGGCGGATACGGTCTACGGCAGCAGCCTTTTAATCAAGAGCGCCGTGGGAACGGGGGGACTGATCTGTATTCTCATTCTTTGCTGTTATCCGATTCTCAAGCTGCTTTTGTTTACATTTGTATACCGGCTGGGGGGCGCGCTGGTGCAGCCGGTCAGCGATGGGCGCATGGCGTCGGCCCTGGGGACGACGGCGGAGAGCGGGAAACTTCTGATGGGTGTTCTGCTCGCGGGGGCCCTTATGTTTTTGCTGTCTATTACCATTGTACTGGCGGGCAGTAATTTTTTATAAAAAAAGGGGGGATTCTGGTGCAGGAGATGGTGGGGGCGGTAAAAAATGTGACGATATTTCTTCTTCTGGCGTCGCTGCTGATTCATTTGTTTGCGGACACGGAATTTAAGAAATATTTTCTCTATGCCACGGGGCTTATGGTGATGGCGATTTTTCTGACGCCCGTTCTGTCTTTTTTCTCGGAGAAGGCGGATCTGAGGGAGTTTCTCAAACAGGGGGTGGAGGATATTTCTCAGGCGGAGAATTTTAATCAGCTGGAAGGTTTCCGGGGAGAGGGGATTTCTCAGGAGGCTTTTAATCAGAAAGAAGGCGTTTGGGGCGAGGATATTTCTCAGGAAAATATTTTTCAAAAAATGACGGAGGGGGAGTGAGCCGGGAATGGAGAAATTTAGGGAAACACTCAAGATAGTTGTTCAGAAGGCGGGGCCTCTGCGGCTTTTGGCGGTGGCGGCCTGCGGCGTGCTGCTGATCGCGCTCTCCTGGGGAAATCCGTTTTCCAAAGACCAGGCGGGAACCGGGAAAACAGCCGGGGAGACCGGGAATGTGGTCGGAGAGACGGACAGAGAGTGGGGGACGTCCCGAACGGAGTATAAGGCCGCTATGGAGCGGGAGCTAAAGAATATTCTGGAGCGGGTGGAGGGCGTGGGCCGGGCGGAGGTGATGGTGACCCTGCGGGGATCGGAGGAAAAGGTGACGCTGAAGGACAACGCCAGCGGCGGGGGGCGTCTGGAGGAGGAGACGGTGCTCATTGAGGATGAAAATCGGAATTCTTCGCCCTATGTAGTCATGGAAAAGGAGCCGGAGATCGAGGGGGTGGTGGTGGTCTGCGACGGCGGGGAGGACGCCGTCATAAGGCGGGAAGTTACTGAGGCGGTTTGTGCATTATTTCAGATTGAGAGTCATAAAATAAAAGTAATGAAAAGCAAGGAGGCAAAGGAGTGAAAAAGCTTTTGCGAAAAAATCAAATTGTAATTACGGCGCTCGTTATCATGGTGGCGGCTGCCGGGTATCTGAGCATGACGGATTCTAAGGAATTGCAGATGACGGGGGCCAATGAGTCGGTGGAGGACCCGGAGGTGGCGGATATTTCCGAGGAGGATATCGTGCTGGACGACGGGGAGGGAGCGCCCGGAAATTCGGCTGTTTCCGGGGCCGCGACCGGATCCGGTGATTTAACGGCGTCAAACGACACGAATGTATCGGACAAAGCAGCCACATCGAATGATACAAATGCTTCGGGCGAAATAGCCGGATCAAACGATACAAATGCTTCGGGAGAAGCAGCCGCATCGAACGATACGAATGTTTCTGGCGAAACAACTGCTTCCCGTGAGAATGCGGGTGAGGCGGTGATGGTGAGCAACACGGTCAAGGGCAATTATTTTGAGGAGGCGAAGCTCTCCAGGGAACAGACCAGAGCCAAGAACAAGGAGACGCTGACGGAGCTTGTGAACAACGCCAACGCCACGGAGAAGCAGAAGGCGAAAGCGATGAATGAGATCATGAAAATGACGGAGGCCAGCGAGAAGGAGACGGCCACGGAAAATCTGCTGGCGGCCAAGGGATTTAGCGAGGCAGTGGTGACGATTTTGAAGGACGGCGTGGACGTTGTGGTCAACGCGGAGAGCCTGACGGAGCAGCAGATCGCCCAGATCGAGGACGTGGTGAAGCGCAAGACGGGGTGCGAGGCTGACAAAATTGTGATTTCCCCTGTTGGCAAAGGAAGATAAATCTGTTATAATGGTAGAAAATATGATGTCGGGGTCAGAATACCTAGCGTCCCTGCACCATAACTACTACGCACAGGAGGTACCAGTGAGTATGACAGAGAAGTATCGCGACAGCCTGGAGCATCAGCCGGGCGTCGGAGAGGTTCAGATCGCCAATGAGGTGGTTTCCAGCATCGCCGGGATTTCCGCATCCGAGGTAGAGGGCGTGGATTCTATGGCTGGGGGATTTACCAATGAGTTAGCGGGAAAGTTCGGCATGAAGAATCTGTCCAAGGGAGTCAAGGTTGAGGTGACGGATGATTCAGCGACGGTGGATCTTGCTATTTATATGAAGTATGGATATAACATTCCCAAGACCTGTATGCAGGTGCAGGAGAAGGTGGCGCAGTCGATCAACTCCATGACGGGCCTGAAGGTCAAGAAGGTGAATGTACGGATTGTGGGCGTGAGTACCGCACAGGAAGGATAAGCGATGACGCGACGAGAGATGAGGGTGTGCTGTTTCTGCCTGCTGTTCCAGAACGAATTCTACGGAAGCGGGGAATACGCGGAGCAGAGAGATATTTTTCTGGGCGAGAAGGATATGACGGAGGACGAGG
>CANRJU010000211.1 GCA_947631075.1 uncultured Lachnospiraceae bacterium | reverse complement strand
GCCATGCTGGCAACGGGACTGACGCTAAAGGACATCCCCTGCGGGAAATACGGGACGCTTGACAAATATGTGCCGGACGGCGATTATGTCGTGATTAAATTCGCCCGCTGGGCGTTTGAAAAATTCAAGGGCGCCGAGGACAAGCTGGGCACCCAGATGCGCGCCGTGGGCGAGGTCATGAGCATAGGAAAGACCTACAAGGAGGCCTTCCAGAAAGCCATCCGCAGCCTGGAGTCCGGGCGTTATGGCCTGGGACACGCCAAAAACTTCGACTCCATGAGCAAGGACGAGCTGTTAAAGCTCCTCATCACCCCATCGAGCGAGCGGCATTTTGTCATGTACGAGGCGCTGCGCAAGGGCGCCACGATAGAGGAAATTTTTGAGCTCACCAAGGTAAAAACCTATTTTATCGAGCAGATGAAAGAGCTGGTGGAGGAGGAAGAAGCCCTCATGGAGAGCAGAGGAAGCCTTCCCTCCGACGACGCGCTGATTGCGGCTAAGAAGGACGGATTTTCGGACAAATATTTGAGCCAGATTCTGGACGTGCCGGAGGAAGATATCCGGAACCGCCGTCTGGAGCTGGGCGTCACAGAGGCCTGGGAGGGCGTCCATGTGAGCGGCACCGAGAACAGCGCTTACTACTACTCCACCTACAACGCGCCGGACAAAAATCCGGTCAATACCGACAAGCCGAAAATTATGATTTTAGGCGGCGGCCCCAACCGAATCGGACAGGGAATCGAGTTCGACTACTGCTGCGTCCACGCCTCTATCGCCCTGAAAAAGCTGGGCTTTGAAACTATTATCGTAAACTGCAACCCGGAGACGGTATCCACCGACTACGACACCTCGGATAAATTGTATTTTGAGCCGCTGACTCTGGAAGACGTATTAAGCATTTACAACAAAGAAAAGCCCCTGGGCGTAATCGCCCAGTTCGGCGGCCAGACTCCGCTGAATCTGGCAAGCGAGCTCGAGAAAAACGGCGTAAAGATTCTGGGGACCTCTCCGTCTGTCATCGATCTGGCGGAGGACCGCGACCAGTTCCGCGCCATGATGGACAAACTGGACATTCCGATGCCGGAATCCGGCATGGCCACCACTGTGGAGGAGGCCATCGGCATTGCCGCGCAGATCGGCTATCCGGTCATGGTGCGCCCCTCTTACGTTCTAGGCGGGCGCGGCATGGAGGTCGTATATGACGACGAGAGCATGACCGAGTACATGAACGCCGCCGTGGGCGTGACGCCGGACCGGCCGATCCTTATCGACCGATTCTTAAATCACGCGATGGAGTGTGAGGCAGACGCCATCAGCGACGGCACAAACGCTTTCGTTCCCGCCGTTATGGAGCACATTGAGCTCGCAGGCGTACACTCCGGTGACTCCGCCTGCATTATACCGTCCGTCCATATTTCGGATAAAAATGTGGCGACCATCAAAGAGTACACGAAAAAAATTGCCGAGGAAATGCACGTCCGGGGCCTGATGAACATGCAGTATGCCATCGAGAACGACAAGGTCTATGTGCTGGAGGCCAACCCAAGAGCATCCCGCACCGTGCCGTTAGTATCCAAGGTATGCAATATCCGCATGGTTCCCCTGGCCACGGAAATCATCACATCCGAGCTGACCGGGCGCCCGTCGCCGATCTCTGGCTTAAAGGAGCAGCACATACCCAACTACGGCGTAAAAGAGGCCGTATTCCCGTTCAATATGTTCCAGGAGGTCGATCCGATTCTGGGACCGGAAATGCGCTCCACCGGCGAGGTGCTGGGACTGTCCCGCTCCTATGGAGAGGCATTTTTCAAGGCGCAGGAGGCCATTCAGTCCAGGCTTCCCCTGTCCGGCACCGTACTCTTTTCCGTCAATGACAAGGACAAGCCGGAAATCACAGACATCGCAAGGAGCCTGGCGGCAGACGGATTCCGCCTTATCGCCACCGGAACGACATGCGATCTGTTGGCAGAGGCCGGGCTCGCCGTGGAGAAGGTAAAGAAGCTCTACGAGGGACGCCCGAACATTCTGGACATGATCACCAACGGCGACATCCAGCTGATTATCAATTCACCGATCGGCAAGGACGGCGTCCACGATGACAGCTATCTTAGGAAAGCCGCCATCAAGGCCAAGGTTCCTTACATCACCACGATGGCCGCCGCCAGAGCCACGGCGGAGGGCATCCACTTTGTGAAGGAGCACGGTCAGGGCGAGATTAAATCCCTGCAGACGCTGCACGGGGAGATACGGGACCTGCCCGCGGAGGAATAATGGGGATTGGATAGATTGGGGATAAGGATATAAGGATATAAGGAGGCTTCCGGGCGCGCCCGGAAGCCTTGATTTTCTCTCTCATTGGCATGATTTACATCCAAATTAGCAATGCTCACAGATTTGTCTTTATCCGTGTGCATCAATACACTCCCTATTAATACCCTAAGTATTAATTACTTGCTGTTTTCAAGCACCCCATAAAATCCATCACCTATATTTACAGATCTACCAACTAATGATACAACCGAAGATCTTATAGAAGAATTATCAACATCTATGTAAAATTGATCAAAGTCATAAACCTCTTTGTTGTTCCATAAAAGAATTAACAATGCTCCAAATGTAATTGTTCCTATCGGCATCTCAACAATGTCTCTTATATCCTTCAGCACTTGCCAGTAATCTGTTCGTTTATTCGGAAGGCTAAGCACGATAGCAAGCGGACGATTCTTGTTTTTATCCACACCGTATCGAACATTTACAACGGCAACATCATCAAGGATGGCCCGGGAAACATCCAGCATATCAGCCCCCGTCTCTATTTCAACAACGCCAAACTGCTTTTTATTACTGTAAAAGCCATCCATCCTCATATAAACATTTCCCTGTCTAGCTAAAGTCGCATGATTTCCAAGTTTGATAAGCAGATTCCGTACAAGGATATTTTGTTCTTCTTGTGACAATGTTTTAATCTCATCACAAATATTACCTATAATACGTTCGGACTCCTCCTGGATTATTCCTGCCTTATCCGGACTATCATTTTCTTCCAGAAATCTATTCTGTTTCTGAATACTAATAGTATCGACAGAGAATGTGTCCAAATCCTTATTATCCGCATGTGAGACTTTAGCTTTTCCATCCTTCAAGTAGAGCGCTCCTACAGGGCAGCTCACAACGCAAAGACCACAACCGATACACTTTTTTTCATCAATCACTATTTCTTTTGCACCGCCCTTAATAGCATTAACAGGACACAAGTATTTACTCATATCGTGTGCTATATCTGGAAACTCTACACACTCTATATCTTCGTCACATAAGCCCATGCATTTTGGATTGATACAGTTTATACATCCCGCTTTTGCCCTCTTTCCATTTTGAAATTGGATTTCTGTTCCTTTTTCTGGATTAAAGGTCAGCGAACAGATCTTTCCATTCTTATATATTGAAATATCTGTTTGAATATAATTAACTCTTAATGTCCTCGACACTTACAATTCCCTCCAATCCATAAAGTCTTTCAATATCAATTCCTTTTTCAAAAAGGATGATGTTTACTGCAACATTTATTAATGAGCCTATATCAAAGACCGCTATACTATATCCATAAGTGTCTTTAATATTTCTAATCAAATCCGAAACCTCCGCCCGATCATTGGGTGGATAATATCCAACTGCATATGTGGCGCATTTTTCATCCGTAGCATATGTTTTTCTCGACAAAAGAATAATTTTGTTTTCAAGAGCTTGCCTAATAGCCTTGACAGAAATGTGCATCTCCTCAGTAGGAGACTTGATTTCTATAGGAATACTTCTCTTCGGATCTCTTATCATAGCATCCCATCTCTCGCCATTTACTCCATCTCTGGATTTATGACAATCAACTCCGATTATTCGGAATAACGTCTCTACCAACGGATAGAACTCCGTCTTTTTGTCTTTTATGTGCTCTTCTACGATGATATCGGTCATCTTGCGAATATTTTTTTCTTTTTTGTAAAGCTCACGCACATGTTCAGAAAATGATAAGACATCCTTCGTAATCAACTCCTTCTTAACATTAACCGCTTTATCAATAGCCATATTCTGTATCTTACTCGCTAAGGCTTTTGTATAGAGACTTGTAATATGTGGAAATCTTTCTTCGGTATTCTCCACACTACTTTTTTCAAAAACAATGTTCATCGCATTATTTACAACAGAGAACTCTAATGTCTGATACGGAGAAAATAATATTTCTTTCCCGTCCAAAATCTCCTGCACTTCTTTCATGTCTTTTTTTATTTCCTCTTCTACCGGCTCTAAATTAAACTTGGCTCTGGCCAGCATCATATATGCACCAAGCCTGATAAGTGCCTGCCGCTGTAGATTGGAACTGCTTTCATAATCAGACAATCTTATATCGCGCATCATCTTCAAACGCTCAACCGTCTCATATCCATGCTTGGTTAATTTCATGAACCGCACACTTCTTCCGTAAACATTTGTATTTACGTTTTCTACCCAATCGCAATATTTCAGAACAGAAATAGGAAACCGAGTGCAATTTTGCACAGAAGTTACAGTCATACCTTCTTTTTTATTGCTCCGCAGAGATTTTGCAAGATTCTCCAAATCCTTCTGCAACTTCTCGTAATTGCCTCTGACAGATTTGATATACTGAACCATCTTATCAAATTCCTCCCGCGAATCATCATTTACACTCATTGGACCCAGAATCATTTCGTCCCTGCAAATCATACCATTCAATTCGTTCATTGTCAGAAGAACACACGAGAAGAATCTAACCGACTCATCATATGAAACGTCCATAATTCTGTTCGGATTATTCACCCCAAGAATACATTGCTCAACGATGGCTTTTTTATCTGCGCCAGGCACAACCATATGTTCACCAATATATGTAAAACGGTAATTTGAAGATACATCATTCACAACTGAAATCAAACCGAGCAACCTGTATATCTCTGCAAACATCTTAGCGTTGTTATAGGTCTTATCTCTGCTTCTATCTTTATTTGCCCCTAACGAAAGCGCGGCACCACCAGTAAAACCAGATGATGCCATAAGATTTGCCTTTGCCAATACCACCGCTATATCACCATTATC
>CANRJU010000210.1 GCA_947631075.1 uncultured Lachnospiraceae bacterium | reverse complement strand
AGCACGACCATCGCCGTCTCCGGCCTCGTGCCGTACAGCGTGCGCCCGTCCTCCTGGTACGTCAGAGTCACGATCACCGGCAGATCGCACGTCTCCTTCACCGCCAGAAACGCCGCCCGGCACTCCTGTAAACTCATCATCGTCTCAATGGCGAACCCGTCCACACCGGCCTCCGCCGACAATTTTACCTGCTGCTTGTAGACGTCCACCAGCTCCTCAAAGGACAGCGTCCCCATCGGCTCCAGCTGCACGCCGGTCATGGAAATATCCCCTAGCACATAGATGTTCCGGTCCGCGCCGCTCTCCCTCACCGCCCGCTTAGTCAGTCCTACAAGCTGCGGGATCAGCTCCGCCTGCCGCTCTGCCAGCCCGTACTCCGCGAGCTTGATGCTCGTGCTCGTAAAGGTGGGCGTGTAGAGGGCGTCGGAGCCCGCCTCAATATACGCCTTCTGCAGATCCACAAAGACGTCCGGATGCTCCAGAATCCACTGCTCCGGGCACTCGCCGCTTCGCATCCCGGCCTTTTGTAAATTGGAGCCCGTGGCCCCGTCTAGCACCGCAAAATCTGTATTTAAAAATTCTCTGAAATCCAAAACTGCCACCTGCTTTTAATTTTTACTTTTGACTTTTTCTTTTATTTTTGCCTTTGATTCTCTTATGATATCGTAAAACGCGGTGTCTTGCAATGAGAAATATCAAAAGTAACTCTTAAATTTCTCCCCCATATCGCATTGGCAGGAAAAGCCCAGCTTATTCAGCGTACCGGTGAGGGCAAAAAGCATCTCCGCCACATCGTCCTCATTGGCGTTGTTCCCCATATGCCCTAGGCGTATGACCTTTCCCTTCAGCACGTCAAAGCACCCGGAAATCAGCACCTGGTAATCCGCAAGCATCCCCCCGATGATGGCCTCGTCCGTCAGCCCATCCGGCACCCGCACCACCGTGACCGTGGACGCGCTTCCCTCCTCCAGATACAGAGAGAGCCCTGCTGCCTCTACGGCCTTCCGCACCGCCGCCGCGACGCGCCTGTGCCTCTCGATTCGCCCCGCGTCCTGTTTCACGAGGGAAACCGCCTCCCTCATGCCGTATATGTCGCTGATCGGCATGGTATAGGGGAACCATTTGTCCCTATAATAATTTTTAAAAGTCAAAAGATTGCAGTAAAAAGAGGCAATCGGGCTCTTTCTCTGCTCCATCGCCGTCATGGCGTCCCCGCTGACGGTCACAAAGGCCAGTCCCGGCGGGGCCGACAGCGCCTTCTGGGAGCCGCCGCACACGATGTCGATCTGCCAGTCGTCCACCCGCACCTCCTCGCCGAACATGGACGCCACCGCATCCACCACCGTAAGAATCCCGTGCCGCTTGAGCAGCGGACAGATGGACGCAATATCGTTGAGCACGCCGCTGGGCGTATCGCAGTGGACGACCGTGGCGTATTTAAAATCGTGGTCTTTTTCCAGATACTCCGCCAGCTCCTCCACGTCTACCGGCCGGTGGTAATCCACCGTGTAAAGCACCGGCTCCCCGCCGTAGATTTTCACAAAATCCGCAAATCCCTTTCCGAAAATTCCGTTGTCGATCACGAGCACCCGGTCTCCCGGCTCCGTCAGGGACGCGCAGGCCGCCTCCAGCGCCAGAATCCCCTCTCCCCCCAGGATATACGCCTCATTTTTTGTGTGCAGGAGCCCTGCGAGCTCCCCGCAGAGCGCATGGTATTCCTCGCAGAACGTCAGGTCCGTGTCCGGATTCCCAAATTCCCTGCTCCTTGCCTCCATTACCGATGGGGCCGTCATCGTGGGCCCCGGCGTCATCATCTTATACATGTTAACCTCCTCATTTCATAATCTGTTTCATTGTCGCCTTTACAGCCAGAATCACCGGAATCGCCACGATCCCTCCCGTTATGACCTGAATCGCATTGCCGGGCAGAGAGGCAAGCGGCACGAGCAGGCTGTGATACAGAATCACCTCGCCTATATAATACCCGGCCAGCTTGATTCCCAGAGCGGCCGCGACCGCGGCCAGCAGGCGGGGCAGGGACGGATTCTTATTCACGATCCATCCGAACACAAACCCCATCAGTCCCACCACAATAAAGGTAATGGGCGCGTAAATCACCCATGACGTCACCAGATCTGACAGCGCCATTCCCAGCGCGCCGCAGACCGCTCCCATCCGTTTTCCCCAGAACGCCGCCACAAAGAATAATGGCACGTTGCCCAGATGGACAAGTCCTCCTCTGGCCGGTATGATCTGCACCTGAATATACATGGTAAACAGAAAAATCAATGCGGTAAAAACTCCCGCTACCGCTAACTTCGCCACCTTCTCCCGGTTCACGGCCTGTTCTTGAAGCCTCCCGTCCGCTCTCTGATTCATCGTTCCTTCCTCCATTCCTCCTGTCGGAAAGCGCCGCGTCCTCCGCACAGGCGCAATCTTTCTTCCAGCATTTTTCATGACATCATCATATAAAAAAACTGGCAGTACGAAAACCGCCAGTTTCATTCTTTTTTACCATACCAGAAGTGCAGGCAGCCTGCCCCTCACTTCCGCAGCAACTCCCTCCCTGTTTTTCTGCACGAGTCCCTCTCTGCTTTTCCGCGCAGGAAAGTCACGCGCTCCTAGCGACGCTCCAGCGACGTCTTCCACCCGCTGCGCAGCAGATAGGGCTTTCCCTCCAGATGGGCGAAATCGTTGAACCGCTCCAGAAAGAAAAAGTCCCGCTCCTCGTCGTAGAGAAGCTCCGTCAGGGAGGTATTCTCAATATCGATGCCAAACTTCAGCTTATGCCGCTGCTCCGTCATGAGCGCCGCCGCGCACAGCGAGCGGATCACGCCCCCGTGAGTCACAATACCGACTCTCGTTTCCCCTGCCTGACAGATTTTTTTAATCTGCGGCATCGCCCGCCGCACCACGTCCGCGCCGCACTCGCCCCCCTCAGGGTAGGGGATGTCCGCCCGGTGCATCGAGCGCTCCCGCCTGAACTCCCCGTACACGGCCTTGATCTCCTCGTCCGTTTTTCCGGTAAATCCGCCGAAATCGATCTCCTGTATATCCGGCAGCACCTCTAAGGGGAGCGCCGTGTGCTGATTGATAATCTCCGCCGTCTCCCGCGCCCGGATCAGCTCCGAGCAGTACAGCTTTTCCAGACCGTAACCCGCTAACCGTTTTCCTAAAAGCTCGGCCTGCTCCCTTCCCGCCTCGTCAAGCGCCACGTCCACGTTGCAGAGCTTGCTGCACTGCCTGCCGTGGCGGATCAGAAATATCTCCTTCATCCGCTGCCACCTCGCACCTTTATTTTCCCTCTATTATAAAGGGAAAATCATGTCCCGTCAAATACGCGGTGCATGGTCTCGTGGTAATACCGCCCCATCTCCACCGTGACGCCCGGCAGCTCCACCTTGCCCCGCGTGTAGTCCACGCATTTGACATACGCCCGGTTGACCACCACGGAGCGGTGGCAGCGGATAAAATTATCTCGGTATCTCAGGGAAAAATGATTCAGCCGCAGGTAGGGAACGTCCAGATTTCCACGGGTCGTGTGCACGACCACCTGCCGGTTCTGAGTGGACAGATACATCACATCGTCGATGTTGAAAACATGCGTAGAGCCGTTTATATAGAAAGAAATCTGTCTCTGATGATCCATCTGCGCCATCTTGGCGTATATGGGGTAAATAATCTTGATGAGATCCCGGTTCCTCACGGGCTCGATCAGATAGTCATAGCAGTGAATGTCGTGGAACGCCCATTTCTCATAATTTTTATTTCTGGCCAGAAACAAAAGGGGCGTCAGATAATACCGGGGGATTTCCCTGACAAACGAGGCGAACCGGACTGCCTCGTCATCCCGTTCCTCCAGATGGATCAGTATCATCTGAAAGTTGTTGTCAAGGAGTAATTTCCGGCCGCTCTGGCAGTCTTGCGCGATGCTCAATCCACCCGTATAATCGGAAGCACCGCCTTTTCTCGGATGCCTTTCAAATATAAGAACCTGATCCATATCTCATTCCTCCTCCGGATTCATCAGATATTGTCTGCAATATTCCAAAAGACTTCCCACCACGTCATTGTGGCCCGACTGGCTGTACGTCACATACTGAACCTCCATCCCCCGGCTTCCTGTGAGGATGTATAGAGGATCCACATTCAGCTTTTCATTCAATAGCAGTAATTTCTTCGCGTCCAATCCATATATGCCTCTCTCGATCTTCCTGTAGTGTCCGTCGCTGATTTCCAGAATTTCAGCCATTTCAAAATAATTGAGACCCAATTCTGTACGGATCAGCTTCAGCCTTCTTCCAATCAGTTCATTTTCAACATATACCATATCCGCCTTTCATCCTCTCTTATCCTCTCCCCCGCCCATCACATTCATAGTACCAGTTTTTCCAGACAAAAAAAAGTTCGCTTCGCGACTTTTGAGGGGTACACTGTGACAAACTGCGGTTTTATTGGGATAGAGGCGGATTTTTTTTGAAAATCAGACCGTTTTTGGACCCTTCAAAGACCTCAGGCGCCCATTTTCATACCCCATTTAAGTCCCCGGCTGCCCCTTCTGTTATTCTGATATCGGATATCTCGCAAAAGAAAGGAGAATGTGCGCCATGGATGAAATCAGATTTTTATACGCCTTCGGGCTGTCCGTGCGAAAGCACCGGGTCATTGCCGGGCTCAGCCAGCAGCAGCTGGGAGAACGAATCGACTGCGACAAAAAAACCATAGGAAGAATCGAGAGGGGAGATACCGATCCGAGGCTGTCTATCATCTGCCGCCTGGCCGACGGCCTGGAGACCACCTGCAGCCGCCTCATAAAAGAGGCGGAACTTCCCACCATCGACCAGTTCGCGCCCACCGTCGAACACGACTACCTGCGCCTGTTCCAATACTGCCGCAGACTGTCGCCGGAACAGTTCAATAACCTGTGCAACACCGCCTATCTCTACGCCAGCGCCGGCAAAAAATCCGGGCCGGGCCGCCTGAGATAATTAAAAAAGTCCATTCCCGACTGCCTGAGAGAATTTATTCCACTCCGGACTGTCTGCAAAAATCAAAAAACCGCTCCGGACTGTCTGTGAAAACTTTATGTTCCTGAGAGCACCCGGTCCAGGATGTCGGCAATGGGCGCCGCCGCGTTTTTCGCC
>CANRJU010000209.1 GCA_947631075.1 uncultured Lachnospiraceae bacterium | reverse complement strand
CAAAGAGGCGGCTGCGCCCGCTAAGGCCGTACGCCTTTAAAGAGGGGCTGACCGCCAGGCATATGGTCTTGCTCGTCCGGGAGGGGTCGGCCACGACCAGATTGGTGGTGAGGGGATCCAAGCCCCGCTCCACGCACTCCACAGAGGCGTAAAAGCTCTTTAAATCGATGGCGATATAGGTGTGTTCCCTCATGGCGCGTTCCCTCCTTTCCGGCTGTAAAAAGCTGCCCGCCCAGGCTGAAAAAAGCTGCCTGCCGCAGCAACCGCCGGGAAAAACCAGGCGGCAGACGAGTTCTATGTATATTTTCCCACTTATAAACTTTTTTATCAATAGCTATTTACTGGATTGGGCGAATATGATAAAATGAAAGAAAAATTCGACACGATTTTGGGCATTGTGCCGAATTTTTTCACGATTGGCAGATGAACTGCGCGCGCGGTTTTTGTTGCCTTTTTGTGACGAGTTCGCTATTACCACGAAACAACTGCAAGCAATTAAAGGAAAGGAGAAGCGTATTTTGAAAGAACAGGAACAGGCGAAGATTGACGAGATCTTACAGAAACATTCCTATGATAAGACTCTTGTCATTGCCATTATGCAGGAGGTACAGAAGGAGTACCATTATCTCCCGGAGGAAGTGCTTTGCTATATCGCGAAGGAGCTGAAGCTGAGCGAGGCGAAGATTTATGGCGTGGCGACCTTCTATGAGAATTTTTCCCTGGAGCCGAAGGGGAAGTATGTGATCAAGATCTGTGACGGGACGGCGTGTCACGTCCGGAAGTCGGTGCCGATTCTGGAGGAATTTAGAAAGGTGTTAGAGGTATCGGAGGAGAGGCCCACCACGGAGGATATGCTCTTTACCGTGGAGACGGTGTCCTGTCTGGGAGCCTGCGGGCTGGCGCCGGTCTGCACGGTGAACGACCACGTGCACCCCTCGATGACGCCGGAGAAGGCAAGAGATTTGATTAAAGAGTTGAAGGAGGAGGCCGCCCATGAAAATTAGAGATCGTGAAGAACTGATTGCCAAGCAGGAAAAATACCGCGCCTCGCTGAACAGTCAGAGAAAGCAGATTCTGATCTGCGCCGGCACCGGCTGCGTGGCGGGCGGATCGTTAAATATTTACGAGAGGATGAAGGAGATTATCGAGGGCAAGGGCCTCAAGTGCGCTCTGGTTCTGGAGAAGGATCCGCACGGGGACAGCATCGGGCTCAAAAAGAGCGGCTGCCACGGCTTCTGCGAGATGGGGCCGCTGCTGCGGATCGAGCCGATGGGATGGCTGTACATAAAGGTGGGGATCGACGACTGCGAGGAGATTATCGAGAAGTCCATTATCGGGGACGAGGTCATCGACCGTTTGGTGTACAAGGACAAGGACGGAAATCCCTATGTAAAGCAGGAGGACATTCCGTTTTACAGGCAGCAGACCCGTATTGCCCTGGAGTACTGCGGTCACATCAACGCGGAGAGCATTGCGGAGTATCTGGCATTGGGGGGATACTCGGCGGTGGCCAAGGCGCTGTTTGACATGACGCCGCAGGATATTGTCAATGAGATCAGCGAGTCCTGCCTGCGGGGCCGCGGGGGCGGCGGATTCCCGACGGGGCGCAAGTGGCAGCAGGTGCTGGATCAGAAGGAAGAAGTGAAATATATCGTCTGCAACGGCGACGAGGGCGATCCGGGAGCCTTTATGGACCGCTCCATGATGGAGGGCGAGCCGCACCGCGTGATCGAGGGCATGCTGATTGCCGCGATTGCCACGGGGGCTCACTACGGATACATTTACGTCCGGGCGGAGTATCCGCTGGCGGTGGAGCGTCTGCAAAAGGCGATTGACAAGGCAAAGGACCGGGGGCTTTTGGGAAAAGACATTCTCGGCTCCGGCTTTGACTTTGACCTCCGGATTTCCCAGGGAGCGGGAGCCTTCGTGTGCGGCGAGGGAAGCGCCCTGACTACGTCGATCGAGGGCAACCGAGGCATGCCGCGCGTGAAGCCGCCGCGAACGGTGGAGCATGGACTTTTTGGCAAGCCCACGGTTCTCAACAATGTAGAGACGTTCTGCAACGTCCCGCCGATTATTCTCAACGGGGCGAAGTGGTATCAGGGATTCGGCCCCAAGAACAACCACGGGACCAAGGCGTTCGCCCTCACGGGAAATGTGCAGAATACCGGTCTGATCGAGGTGCCGATGGGCACGACGCTGCGGGAGGTCATTTTTGACATCGGCGGAGGCGTCAAGGGCGGCGAGTTCAAGGCCGTGCAGATTGGCGGTCCCTCCGGCGGGTGCCTGTGCCTCAACGACAAAGAGGACCATCTGGATATGAGGCTGGATTTTGACTCGCTCAAGAAGGTGGGAGCCATGATCGGCTCAGGCGGCCTGGTTGTCATGAACGACAAGAGCTGTATGGTGGAAGTGGCGCGGTTCTTTATGAACTTCACGCAGAATGAGTCCTGCGGCAAGTGCGTTCCGTGCCGCGAGGGAACCAAGCGGATGTTGGAGCTTCTGACGGATATTACCGAGGGACGGGGTACGATGGAGCACATCGAGCTTCTGGAGACGCTGTCCGAGACGGTGTCGGCCACGGCGCTGTGCGGGCTCGGCAAGACGGCGGCCTCGCCGGTGGTGTCCACGCTGAAATATTTCCGGGACGAGTACATCGCCCATGTGGTTGACAAGAAGTGTCCGGCGGGACAGTGCAAGGCGCTGATGAGTCTCCAGATCGATCCGGAGCTGTGCAAGGGCTGTACCAAGTGCGCGAGAATGTGTCCGGTAGGCGCGATTACAGGAGAAGTGAAGAAGCCGCATGTGATTGATACGACGAAGTGCATCAAGTGCGGCGCCTGCAAAGACGGCTGCAACTTCGGGGCAGTGAAGGAGGTATAAGACAAATGGCTGAAAAGAAAAAATATATGATAATAGACGGTATTCGCGCTGAGTTTACCGATGAGAAAAATATTCTGCAGGTCATCCACAAGGTGGGGATTCATGTGCCTACCTTCTGCTACTACTCGGATATGTCCATTTACGGGGCCTGCCGTATGTGCGTGGTAGAGGATGACAGAGGGAGCATTATCGCCTCCTGTTCCACCCCGCCGCGGGACAAGATGAAGATTTTCACCAATACCGGGCGGCTGCACGATTACCGGAAGATGATTCTGGAGCTGTTGCTGGCGTCTCACTGCCGGGATTGTACGATCTGCGAGAAGAATGGCAACTGCCGTCTCCAGATGCTGGCGTCCCGCTTCCGTCTGACAGACGTGCGGTTCCCCAACACCCATCCGGAGCGGATGATTGATGATTCCTCCTGCGCCATTGTGCGGGATCCCAGCAAGTGCATCCTCTGCGGCGACTGCGTCCGCATGTGCAACGAGACGCAGCATGTCGGAGCGATTGATTTTGCGCACCGGGGCGCGGACATGATTGTCACCCCCGCCTTTAACAAAAAGATTGCGGAGACGGACTGCGTCAACTGCGGACAGTGCGCCGCCGTGTGTCCGACCGCCGCGATTACGATTAAGAAGAACTTAAAAGAGGTGTGGAAGGCGCTGTACGAGCCGGACAAGAGAGTGGTCGTCCAGGTGGCGCCGGCGGTGCGCGTGGCCGTGGGCGAGGAATTTGGCCTGAATCCGGGCAAAAACTCCATCGGCAAGATTTTCACCGCCCTGCGCATGATGGGCTTTGACGTGGTGTTCGACACGAGCGTGGGCGCCGACCTGACCATCGTGGAGGAGGCGGCGGAGCTGGTCCGCAAGCTGAACAGCGGAGACAAGGACAAGGAGAAATACCCCAAGGGGAATGAGTACCCGCTGTTTACCTCCTGCTGTCCGGGCTGGGTGCGCTTTGTGGAGACGAAGCATCCGGATCTTCTGCCATATGTCTCCTCCTGCAAGTCGCCGATGGAGATGTTCGGCGCGGTGATCAAGGAGTACTATAAGCCGGCGGACAGGGAGTCCGGCATGGAGACGATTTCCGTGGCAGTTATGCCCTGTGTGGCGAAAAAATACGAGGCGTCCCGCGAGGAGTTCATCCGCGACGGCTCGCCGGATATCGACTACGTCATTACGACCAAGGAGCTGATCCGCATGATCAAGGAGCTGGGAATCCAGTTCAATGAGATCGAGCCGAGTTCCCCGGATATGCCGTTCAGCATTTCCTCCGGCGCCGGCGTGATCTTCGGCGTGACCGGCGGCGTGACCGAGGCGGCGCTGCGCCATGTGGCCGCCAAGGACAATCAGACATTGCGGGATCTGGAGTATTCCGGCGTCCGCGGTCTGGAGGGCGTGAAGGTGGCGGAGGTCGACATCGGCGAGAAGACGCTCCGCATCGGCGTGGTCAACGGACTGGGCAACGCGGACGACCTCATTGAGAAGATCAAGAGCGGCGAGGAGCATTTTGACTTCGTGGAGGTCATGGCGTGTCCGTACGGCTGTATCGGCGGCGCGGGCCAGCCCTTTGGCTACCAGATCGTGAAGGAGGAGCGGGCTAACGGCATGTATAAGGCGGACAAATCAGCCATTATCAAGCGCCCGGGCGAGAATCCGGTGGTGAGCCAGCTCTACGAGACGGGCGTGCTCCGGGGCCGGAGCCATGAGCTGTTGCATGTCAATTATCTGAAAAACAGAGAGTAAAGATTGCAAAGTAACTGAAAATGTAAAGGAATTAAAAATTACGAAGGAATTGAAAATTACGAAGGAATTGAAAATTACTTTTTTTAAAGGAACTAAGAGGAGCTGCTTTCTGCGGAAGGCGGCTCTTTTTTTGCGCGGATGGGATCTGACAAAAGTTCTGACACAGACGGCGGGTATACTGAATTTGCACAATCACATAAATTGTAGTATAATAATAAGACATTTTAAAGGAGTGAGAAAAGACATGAAATCGAAATTCTTTATCCGGCTGGCGCTGCTCGTGATGATGGCAGCAGGTCTGTTCTGGAACGAGGACAGGGAGGCTCAGGCGGGGAGTCTTTCTACCCGGGGCGTCTGGGTATCCTGTTTTGAGTACGATTCCGTGGGGCTGGCGGGAAAGACGGAGAGTGAGTTCCGGGCCAACGCCGACGCGCTGTTTTCCAATATTGAGAAATGCGGCTGCAACGCGGTGTATTTCCACGTCCGGTCGTACGACGACGCCATTTATCCGTCCGAGATCGTGGGG
>CANRJU010000208.1 GCA_947631075.1 uncultured Lachnospiraceae bacterium | reverse complement strand
CAAAGGGTTGTCACTGGGACGCCCCTTGGCCGCGTAAATCTTCCTCGACGCCTCCGGCCGCAGACCGTCTCCGCCGAGGCCGTACACCGTCTCCGTGGGGAATGCCACCAGCCCGCCCGATCGCAGAATCCCGGCGGCCCGATCCAGATCCTCCTCCCGGTATCCCCGCGCGGGATCCCAGTTCACAATCTCTGTGCGCATCTTTCCTCTCATTCTGCCGCGGAAGCGGCTTCTTTCAAAAAAGATACCAATGTATCTCCTTGCAATCGTAGTTCATCTCAAAAAACAATCGTGTTTCACCGCAAATATCAATCGTAGTTCATCTCAAATATATTTAATAATTATAAACATAAAAATATAATACCATAAACTGCCTATTTATACAAGAAATTTTCTATGCCCTCGCAGATTCCCCGTGCCATTTTCTCCTGATAGGCCTCATCTCGCAAAAGGCCCTCCTCCTCAGGATTGGACAGAAAACCGCACTCCACAATCACAAACGGCACCGTGACATTTTTCAACATGTAATACTCGCTGTTCCCCTTTTCTACACGTTGGTTGTCGTCCCCGACCGTATCCTTTATGGCGCTCTGAATCTGCCCCGCCAGCTTTTTCCCCGGTTCAGAGGAAGTGAAATAAAAAACCTGCGCCCCCTTTGTCCCCGCCGAAAAACTGTTCTGATGAATGCTCACGGCTAACGCCGGTTTTTCCTCCTCAATCCGCGCCACCCGGTTTCGCAGATCGGCCATTTTCTTTTTGGTGTCCCCGTCGCCGCAGAGCGCCACATCTTCCGTGCGCGTCATGACGACCCGATATCCGCTGTCCGTCAAAATTTTCTCCACTTTTTTCGCGACCGACAGATTGATGTCCTTTTCCAGCGTGCCCGCCGTCCCCACTTTTCCGGGATCAAATCCGCCGTGTCCCGCGTCCACCGCAATCAGCGCCTTAGTCCCCTCACCCGTGTAGTTCAGCGTCTCCTTTTCCTCTCTCCACAGCATGTTCGCCGCCAAAAAAACAGCAGCCAGAATAAGTAAAATTCCAACTGCCAGTTTCTTTTTATATTTTTCCACAGATTCCGCATCCTCTGTCCATTATTTGTACATTATATGCCGGGTGCCTCCGTTTCATGCCCAACATTTTTAATCCATCCCGGATGCAGTCCCTCATCAAATAGAATCTTCCTCATGTCATTCCGGGCCCTGCGGAGTCTCGACTTCAATGTGCCCTCCGGAATATCCAGCATCCGGGCAATCTCGCTCTGCTTGTAACCCTCGTAATAATATAACAAAACCGCGTCCCGCTCCCGGTCGCTCAGTCGTGTCACGCAATCCCACAGTTCCACCCAAACTCTCTCCGGCATCCGGGCATTCTCCGGAATCTCCCCCATCGGCACCGTGCGCCGGTTCTTCCTCCACATCGTCTTTGCCGTATTCAGCACGATCCTGCTCGCCCACGCGTACAGTTTGCTGGAATCACGCAACCGGTTCCGATTTTCCCAGATTTTTAGAAACGACTCAGAAACGGCATCCTGTGCATCCACCGGATTGTGCAAAACACTGTAGGCAAGAATATACATATGGTCCCTGAAATCCATAACAAACTTCTCAAACTCACCCTCTGATATCCCTGTATTCTTCATCTGCTTTCTCTTTTCCAGATATAAATTTTTGATAAATAGAATGTCGGGGCAGTAAAATACGCCCTAACATCTTAAATTAAATGCTAATGATATTGTAAATTATAAACAATAAATCAGATTTTTTCAAGTCATTCTTTCCCCTTTTTATTTTTAAGCCTTTTTATTTTTACTTCTTCCGCGGTCGAAGCCATCCTCCTTCATGAGTACACGCAGCTTCTTGCGCGCCCGATAAAGCCTCGATTTCAAGGTGCCTTCCGGAATATGCAGCATCTCCGCGATCTCCTTCTGCCTATATCCCTCGTAATAATGCATGAACACCGCCATGCGCTCGCGCTCCTCCAGTTCGCCCGCGTACTCCCACAGATTCATCCAGTCGTCTCCCGTCTTAAAAAGGCGCTCCGGAATCTCGCCCACAGGGATAACGTGGTGGTTCTTTTTCAACATCGTCCGGGCCGTGTTCAGCACGGTCCGGTTCACCCAGGCGTAGCGGCTGGCCGAATCATAAAGCTGGTCCCGGCACTCCCACATCTTGAGCAGAGATTCCGAGACCGCGTCCTGCGCGTCCGCCGGATTTTTCAATACGCTAAAAGCGAGATAATACATATATTCCCTTGCGTCTGTGACAAATTGTTCGTATTCCTCTTTGGTAATTCCCGATTTCTTCATTTCTTTCCCGCATTGCGCAACGTATGTTTTTGCTTCCTCCTCCTGATCCTCGATCCCCTGCTGCCCCCCCTGACAGCACATTCATTATATGAAAATTTTTTGCTATTTTCAAGCATCTCACTTAAAGATAAATTCCCGTGCATTTCAGTTGCATTTTTTCTTTAGATATATTAAAATAAATGTACTGGATGTTTGAAGAATTATTAGGAAAGGATGGTTATTAAGAAATGACAAACAACATGCCAAAAACAAAGATCGGTATCGTAGCTGTGAGCCGCGACTGCTTCCCTGAGACACTGTCTGTCAACAGGAGAAAGGCGTTGGTCGAGGCCTACACGAAGAAGTATGACGCTGAGGATATCTACGAGTGTCCCGTCTGCATCGTGGAGAGCGAGATTCACATGATGCAGGCTTTGGAGGATGTGAAGAAGGCCGGATGCGACTCCCTGGTAGTATATCTGGGCAACTTCGGACCGGAGATTTCCGAGACTCTTTTAGCAAAGCATTTTGACGGACCGGTTATGTACTGCGCTGCCGCTGAGGAGACTTCCAAGGACGGCGGACTGATCGACAACCGCGGCGACGCTTACTGCGGTATGCTCAACGCGAGCTACAACTTGAAGCTGCGCAACGTGAGAGCTTACATACCTGAGTATCCGGTGGGCACAGCCGATGAGGTAGCTGACATGATTCACGAGTTCATTCCGATCGCGCGCGCCGTTGTCGCTCTGAACAACTTGAAGATCATCAGCTTTGGACCGCGTCCGCTGAACTTCTTGGCCTGCAACGCTCCTGTAAAGCAGCTCTACAATCTGAATGTTGAGATTGAGGAGAACTCCGAGCTGGATCTGTTCGAGTCCTACAACAACCACGCGGGCGATTCGAGGATTCCGGAGGTCGTAGCGGATATGCAGAAGGAGCTGGGCGCTGCCAACAAGAAACCGGAGGTTCTTGAGAAGCTGGCTCAGTACGAGCTGACTCTCCTTGACTGGATCGAGGAGCACAGGGGATACCGCAAGTACGTTGCCATCGCTGGCAAGTGCTGGCCGGCGTTCCAGACACAGTTCGGCTTCGTTCCCTGCTATGTCAACAGCCGCCTCACAGCAAGAGGTATTCCGGTATCCTGCGAGGTAGATATCTACGGATGCCTGAGCGAGTTCATCGGAACGGTAGTGAGCCAGGATGCTGTTACCCTGCTCGATATCAACAACTCCGTACCGTCTGACATCTACGAGGAGGACATCAAGGGCAAGTTCGATTACACGCCTACCGATGTATTCATGGGCTTCCACTGTGGAAATACCGCTTCCAGCAAGCTGTCCTTCTGCGAGATGAAGTACCAGAAGATCATGGCAAGGACCCTTCCGATCGAGGTTACGAACGGTACTCTTGAGGGAGATATCATTCCGGGCGAGATCACATTCTTCCGCCTTCAGAGCACGGCAGACGCCAAGATTCGCGCTTACATCGCAAACGGCGAAGTTCTTCCGGTTGCTACGCGTTCCTTCGGCTCCATCGGTATTTTTGCCATCAAGGAGATGGGACGCTTCTACCGTCATGTACTGATCGAGGGCAATTACCCGCACCATGGCGCCGTAGCATTTGGACATCACGGCAAAGCTCTGTACGAGGTATTTAAGTACATCGGCGTTCCGGTAGAGGAGATCGGCTACAATCAGCCGGCCGGCGTACTCTACAAGACAGAGAATCCTTTCAAATAAGAAAACATTCATGATACATGGATGCAGGTATAACAAAAACTCCTCCGGATTTCCCGGAGGAGTTTTTGATTTTCAAGGCAATTTTTTTCAAGGCAATTCTTTTTTAATCATATTCCAGGTGGCCGGTCGTTCAAATCCCAGCTTCCAGAAAGCGACGCCCGCCACTTTCTGTTTGTTTATCACATTCATCTTTTTCTCCAGGGATGTCTCCTCCTCCAGCCAGATCTTGTAGGTCGCGCCATTTTCCTTGTATTGGGCGTAATACTGGCCGGTCTTTTCATCCCACTCCGGCGCCGTGTCGTGAGCCCGCACTACGCTCTCCGCGCCGCTCATGCCATAGGCGGCGGGCGAAGTCACCTCTACTTTCCCGGATTTTTTCTTCACTTCCTGCCAGAGCCTCGTAAAGAACGGCAGCGCCACGATCACGCGCTCCTTCGGCACCTGGGCGACCATATTCTTCATAGGCCATCAATATAACGTAATCCACCACGCGCCCCTGCTCCTCCAGATTGTAGTAGGCGTTGTAATCCGCCGGCGCGTAATTGTCCACCGACACAATCAGGTCATTGACATGGGCTTTCAGCGTCAGCTCCCGCAAAAACTCCAGATACGCCTCCGCCGACTCCTCGGTTATTTTTTCAAAATCAATGTTGACGCCATCCAGATCGTACTGAATCGCCGCCCCCACCAGGCCGTTGACCAGCTTCGTCCGGGTGCTGGTGGTCCCCAGAATCTTGTTCAGATCCAGCCCGTCCTTGAAGTCGTTAATCAGCCCCCACACCTGCAGTCCGGCGGCGTGAGCCTCGTTGACGTACGTCGTATTTCCTATAGAAGAAAAGGTTCCCTTATCGTCCTCCAGGGCAAACCAGGTGGGCGAGATCACATTCATCCCCTGTGTCTGCGAAAGCCCGGAATACATGACCGCCGCGCTGCTCTCCGTGGTGACCTGGTGCCAGCCCAGGCACACCGTCTTTCCCATGCTCTGTTGCTCAAACGTCTCTGGCGTCTTGTCAATGCTCCAGGCAGCTTCCTCCTGAGAGGCCGCCCGCTCCACCGGAATGTAGCCGGTGACGCCGTCCTCGGTCGTGACCGCCATATATTCATTTTCCTGCTTCACATCGGTCTCCACAATGACC
>CANRJU010000207.1 GCA_947631075.1 uncultured Lachnospiraceae bacterium | reverse complement strand
CCGTCCCCTCTCGCTTCCGAATTTCAGCATAAACGGAATCGTCAGCGCCACAAAGGACCAGCAAAACGGCAGGGCGAGCCAATCAATTTCCATCATCATTTCAATTGATCCGGGACTTCGCAGCGCCGAAATCACATCCGCGCACAGGCCGATGAGCCACGCGCCGCCAGAGGCGACAAGTAAAAATACATATTTTTCAAGAGCGTACTGCCGCCTGCTCACAGGCAGCGTCAGCAAAAAGGAAACGCTGTTGTCCGCCTCATCGTAGCTGATTGTCGTGATTACAAAAAAGGAACACATAAACGTCAGCCAATAGACGACAAACTCACTGCCCTCGTCTATCACCAGCGCGGGGGCCATAAATGCGAAAAAAACGAGCAGAACCAAAATAAACCTCATCTGTTTTAATGCCAGCCGAAAATCCTTCACCAACAGTCCCCTCATACCGCTTCACCCCCGATCATCATGAGAAGCAGAGAATCCAGACTCCCCTTCTCCGCCGCCACCTCCGGATAATTCTCCAGATAAAACTGCTTCTGGTTCGTCAGACAGCAGTACCCGTAGCTTTCTTTTTTTGCCTTCAATATATATTGCCTGTCCAGCGTTTCGTACTGCTCCGAATCCGCTTTTAGCAGGGCGTAATCGCTGAGCAGCACATCCGTCTCCTCGTGCAGAAGGATTTTCCCGCCGTCTATGAGGTAAAAATCATCGCACAGGCTCTCCAAATCCGAGGATATATGGGAGCTGATCAAAATGCTCTTTGCGTCGTCCTCTCCCATATAATCTCGCAGAAGGTCCAGAATCTGGCTGCGCGCCACCGCGTCCAGCCCTGCCGTCGGCTCGTCGAGAATCAGCAGGGACGCCTGGTGGCTCATGGCGAGAAGAACCTTTAATTTAGCTCTCATGCCGGTGGAAAATTCTTTTATTTTTTTCTTCTGCGGCAGGCCCTGCTCCTCGCATTTTTCCTGAAACCAGGCATCATCGTAGACATTCTCCGGATACAATTTTTTCATGATTTTCCGGATATCCCAGACGGTCAGGCTGCTGCTGAACCCCGCGTCGCCGAGCACCACGCCGATTTTCTCCCGGTCGCTGTTCTCCAGCCTCTCCACATCCTTGTCAAAGACCTTCACGCTGCCGCCCTCCTTGCGCACTAACCCCAGCGCCGTCTTAAAGGTCGTGCTTTTCCCTGCCCCGTTCCTGCCGATCAGCCCGGTAATCCGACCCCGCTCCACACACATGGATACCGACAGCGAAAAGCTCTCGTAGTCCTTTTTTACATTTTCAATTTTCAGCATAGATGTCCTCCATAATAATCTCAAACAGACTGCGGACGTCCTCCGCGCTCAACCCGCTGCGAAGCCCCTTGGAGGCCGCCTGCTCCAGCGCGCGCTCCACGTCCTTTTTCCGCTCCTCCATCAGCTGTTCCTGACAGGTCTCCGCGACAAACGTCCCCTTCCCGTGAACCGTCACGGTAAAGCCCTCCTGCTCCAGATTGTCGTAGGCCTTTTTCACCGTCAGCGCGCTGATTTTCAGTTCCTTTGATAAATTTCTCACCGAGGGAAGCACCTGTCCTTCCGTCAGGTCTCCCTCCATAATTGCTTTTTTCACCTGGTCCATGATCTGCTCGTAAATCGGCACCATAGACGTATTATTGATTATAATGTGCATATTTCTCCTATTCTGCCGCGTCCGCGGCTCTGTAAACAGATTGCATGCTCTATCCGTTTCTTTATAACAGTATAAAACAGTACAAAACTGTTGTCAAGTGTTTTGTACTGTTTTATATGACAAATTTTTTAATTTTTAAAATAAACTATCACATTTTAATGATTCCGAGGGCGTCTAATATCGAAGAAATCAGAATCGCCGCGATCAGCACCGGCGCGATGTATTTTATCATCACATCGAACAGCTTCTGCCGCTTAAAGGCGGAGGAGCTCTTGACCTCGTCGTGAACGACCGCCACTCCGATCACATAGGCCACGAAAATACAGGTCAGTATCGCCACAATGGGCATGAGTACGGAGTTGGTGATAAAATCCATCATGTCGAGAATAGACAGCCCGCCGATCGTCACTCCCGACCAGACGCTGTATCCGAGAATCGGCGGAATCCCCACGAGGAATGTGCCGATTCCCACCCCGACCGTGGTCTTCTGTCGGTTCCAGCCGAACCGGTCGCACAGCGACGCCACAATCGTTTCCATGATCGAGATGGAGGAGGTGAGAGCCGCCAGCAGAACCAGAACAAAGAACAGCGAACCCATAATCGTGCTCATTCCCATTCGCTCAAACACCTTCGGCAGCGTCACGAACATAAGTCCCGGCCCCTTGCCGAGCGCGCTCTCGTCTCCGCCGGAAAAGGCGAATACGGCGGGAATAATCATCAGCGCCGCCAAAAGCGCGATGCCGGTATCGAAAATCTCGATCCGGCTCACATTTTTCTCCAGATCGCTTTTTTTCGGCAGATAGGAGCCGTAGGCAATCATAATTCCCATCGCTAACGACAGCGAGTAGAACATCTGCCCCAGGGCGGCCAACATGCCCTGCACGGAAAAATGCTTAAAATCCGGCACGAACAGGTATTTCAGCCCCACGGAGGCCCCCGGCAGCGTAATCGAATAAATCGCGACCACGATGGCGAACACGACCAGAACCGGCATCAGCACGGTGCTGAATTTTTCCACGCCCTTCTGGACGCCCCGCAGGATGACCAGCGTAGTCACAAGGGAGAAAAGGAACTGAAACAAAAGCTGTTCTCCGGGAGACGCTAACATCCCCTCAAAAAAGCCGTCCTCCGCCGCCAGACTGTGCTGTCCTGTCAAAAATGTCTTTGCGTACTTGATTACCCAGCCGCCGATTACATTATAATAAGGAAGTATAATCATCGGCACGATTGTTGCGAGGACGCCGAGGAACTTCCATTTCCGGTTCAGCTCCCCAAATGCCATGAGGGCGCTCTTTCCGCATTTTCTTCCGATAGCGTTCTCCGTCACCATCAGCGTGTAGCCAAATGTCAGTGTCAGCAGAATATAAAAAATAAGAAAAATCCCGCCGCCGTACTTCGCCGTCAGATAGGGAAACCTCCATATGTTCCCCAGTCCCACGGCAGAACCGGCCGCCGCCAGGACAAAGCCGAGCCCTGTCGAAAATTTACCCCTTTTTTCCATAAAATCCTCCATTCCTTTCTTTTGTGTTTATAATTTTTTTATATATAGCAGGATAAAACAGGTTTTCAGCATTGTCAACACATTTTTCCTCTTGACAGCTTTCTTATACCGTTGTATAATCAATTATACAAACGTATAGCACCTATGGCGCGCCCATTTAACGGCGCATCCACACGACGAGGAGATGATGACAATGAGTATCCGTCCAAAGAAGCTGGGGGAGGCTGAACTGGAGATTATGCAGGTTCTGTGGGACGCGGAGGGTCCTGTTACCTCCAGTCACATTCTAAATGAGGTAAAGGAACGAAGGAAATGGCAGCTCTCCACGCTGATGACGTCGCTGTCCAGGCTCTCGGACAAGGGATTTGTCTGCTGCGACCGCACCACCGGCAGCAACCTGTACGCCCCGCGGATTCAGGAGAGCGAGTACAAGACCGGCGCCAGCAGGCGCTTTCTGGAAAAGCTGTACGACAATTCCATCCAGAGCATGATCGCGACGCTGTACAGCAACAAGGCAATCAGCAGCACGGAAATTGAGGAGCTCAAAACCTTTCTTGAAAAACTGGAGGAGGGACAGCCATGACGCACATTTTTCTTTCTGTTTTGGGAATATCCCTGTCGGCCGGGGCCTTTGCCGCCCTCCTGATTTTGTGCGCGCCGCTCTTGAACAGGCGGTACGCCGCCAGATGGAGATACGGCGCCTGGATTTTCCTCGCGCTCTGGCTTCTCATTCCTGTCACCGGTCTCGACGGACAGACCATTGCCGACCTGCTGCCCTCCGGCGCCGATGCGCCCCAGGCGACAGAGACAGCGGCTCCCCTCCGGAGAATTACGATTGAGATTCCCAGAGGGACGCCCGCGACGGCAAAAACAGGCGAGGCGCCCGCGCGCGATCTGGCTCCTCTCGACATTGCCGCCTTTGTGTGGGCCGCCGCGTGCCTTGCCATTATACTGTTTACCTTAATCAGTTACCTGTGTTTTGTAATAAGTGTATACAAGCGGGGGAACATTCTGCGGGATGACGCCTGGATCCGGCGTCAGATTTCCGCGCAGGCCAGGGAGTTTCACATAAAGCGAGCTGTGACTGCCGTGATCTATCCGGCAGCCGACAGCCCCATGATTATCGGCTTTTTCCGGCCGGTGCTGATTCTGCCGGATACGGCGTACAGCGAGGAGGAGCTGTTCTATATCATAAAGCACGAGCTGATTCATGTAAAAAGGGGGGATGTATACTTCAAGCTGCTGTTTACGGTTGTCCGGGCCGTCCATTGGTTCAATCCTCTGATCTGGCTCATGCACAGGGAGGCTTCCATCGACATGGAAATCGCCTGCGACGAGACCGTTACGCGGCGGTTTGATTTTGCCGAGAAAAAAGCGTACTCGGAAACACTGTTGACCACAATACGCAGGCAGCGCACAAAGAGCACTGTCCTGTCCACACAATTTTATGGGGGGAAGGAAATTATGAAGAAACGATTCAAAAACATCTTATCGAAAAAGGAAAAGAAAAGCGGCGTGTCCATTTTTGTTCTCACTGCTGCCACAGCCGTCTGCCTGGGCGCGCTTGTCGGATGCTCCACATCGGCGGGCACGAACGCGGGGGACCCGGCTCAAACTCAGTCCCAGACCGGAGATGCGAAAACGTCGGATGCCGAGACATCCGACGACGAAGCGACAAATACGCCGGAGAATGAGGCGACCGAAGCTCCTGAGGCCGAGGCGACCAAAATGCTCACCTTTAGCAAGGAGGGCGAGGAAGAACAGAAGAAGGCCGTGCTGTCCGTGGGCGACGGATTCTCCTTCTATCTGCCGGAGGGCGAATGGGAGCAGGCGAAGCCGGATCAGTGGGTTTCCACCGCCAACAAAAAGGTACGCCTGTGGGCGAAATGTTTTAAGGGCGAGAGCAAGAACAAGGTGGAAAAAAAGCTGACTGCGCAGGGATACGAGACAACGGCCAAGAAATTAACTTGCGCCAAAAAACAGACAAAAATAGCCTGT
>CANRJU010000206.1 GCA_947631075.1 uncultured Lachnospiraceae bacterium | reverse complement strand
CCTCGATAGCTCAGTCGGTAGAGCGCGCGGCTGTTAACCGCGTTGTCGTAGGTTCGAGTCCTACTCGGGGAGCTTTTATTGCTTAAGCAACAACTAGAAAGTCTCGTAAACGTTTTGTTTATGAGGCTTTTTTAAATGTTAAGGATATAGGAGGCGCTAACTATGCAATGAAAAACAAGTGATTTAACACAGAAAACGCGTTATCAAACAGAAATTCATTGAATAAACCAGGCAAAATGATTATTATATTTAAGGAAATTAAATCAAACCAAGGGGGAACCAAAATGAAACCTAAAATGAAGCAGATGTTAAGGCGTATACTGTCAGTGATGCTGTTAGTGGGACTGACTGTAAACGGGAGTTACGTTGCCTCGGCAGCGGATACGGAATCCGCTCCGAAGCAGGTGATTATTTTCCATACTAATGACATGCACGGTCATCTGGATGAGGCAATCGGGATTGCCAGAGTGGCCGCGATGAAAAAAAACACGGAAAATTCCCTGTTAGTAGACGCGGGAGACGCCATTCAGGGAGCGCCGTTAGCTACGCTTAGCAGCGGCGAGGACGTAGTGGATCTGATGAATCTGGCGGGCTATGATGTGGCTTGTACCGGCAATCACGAGTTCGACTACGGACAGGAGCAGCTTTTGAAGATTCAGAAGATGGCGGAGTTTCCGATTCTGGCGGCCAATGTGACCAAGGATGGCAAGTCTTTTCTCGCGGGAACATATGGAAAAGAGGAAAAAGAGAATAACGGCGAGTACACGCTGATTGAGAAAAATGGTGTACAAATCGGATTTTTCGGCCTGACGACCAGAGAGACCAGAACCTCCTCCAACCCGTCCGGGCTTGTGGGAATCACCTTTGAGGACGAGGTAGAAACAGCCAAGAAGATGATTGACACACTGGAGAAGGAAGGCGCGGACGTCATTATCTGCCTGGCTCACATGGGCGATCTGGAAGGCGGCTCCTCCTATACGGCGCCGCAGCTGGCGGAGAGTCTGACAGGGGAGTATCAGGGCAGGCTGGACGCCATTATCGACGGACACAGCCACACAGAGGAGAGCGGGGAGACCAACGGCGTCTGGATTGAACAGACCGGCACGGCCCTGACGAATCTGGGCAAGCTGACAATCACCTATGACGAGACCAAGGATGACGCGCAGGTCACGGGCGAATTGATTCCGGAGAAGGAATTTGCGGCGGACGAGGAATATACGGGAAAATACAAGGACATTGTGCCGGATGAGGCCATTGAGAAGGAACTGGTCGCCATCACGGAAAGCGCGCAGGAGATTTTGAAACAGACCATTGGAGAGACGGAAACGACGCTGTGGGGAGGCACGATCAACAGTGTTGCCGAGGGACGCGTGACAGAGACGAATCTGGGAAATCTTGTGGCTGACAGCATGGTAGACGCGGGCGAGGAGATTATCCGGAAGGGAAATGCAGATGAGAAATATAAGGATCTGCCGATTGTCGCCATGCAGAACGGCGGCGGAATCCGCGCGACGATAAAAAAAGGTACGATTACCAAGGGCGATATTGTAAGCGTGCTGCCATATGGAAATACGATATCGTATAAGGCAGTCACGCCTAAGCTGCTGTATGAGATCATGGAGACGGGCGTATCCGGCAACAGCGGCCTGACGGCGGATGGCCTGATGGCAGGGACGACGGCGAGCGGCGGATTTCCGCAGATCGGCGGCATGAAGATTACCTACGATCCCAACAAGGAGAAGGGCTCTAAGGTGAAAGCGATTTATCTGGATGGGGAGACGGAACCATTAAAGAGAGATGATGAGAGCCGCCAGATTATTTTCGGCTCTAACGATTTCCTGATTGCCGGCGGAAGTGGCTACGCCATGTTAAAGGACCTGCCGGGCGTGGCAGAGGGCGGCGGCCTGGATATCATGTTTGAGAACAAAATTCTTGAAATGACCGAAAACGGAACCAAGCCTCTGAACATACCGGTCACGGACGGCCGCATTGTCGTGGAGAGCGATGATTACACGCCGAAAACATTTACGGCTTATGTGGAAATCTATGATGTAGACACAGACAAATTGGCAGTTAATAAGCAGGTATCCTATTATGTGGACGACGCCACCAAGGTTCAGAAGGGTACTACGGATGAAAACGGATTTCTGAAGCTGGAGAATTTGAGCGACGGAGCCCATACCATTGGCGCTGTGAATGGAGAAAATGAGGCGTATGTCTGCAGCTACACGGGAACAGGCATTATTCTGACTTTCACAAAGACATATCCGCAGATTAAGGTGGATCTGTCCAAGCAGCCGGCGGACGACCAGAACGCGGACAGCGGCAATACAGATTCAGATACCAATACAGACGTGAATACGGGTACAGATTCAAATACCAGTACGGATTTGGATCAAGAGTCTGGCAAGAACGATGCTAAGAAAAAGACAATAAAGCTTACCAGCGTGAGCGTGCGCAAGGGAAGCAAGAAAATTACCGGCAAGGTATCCGTGAAAAATGCCAAGGTAAAAGTTAAGGTCGGCAAGAAGAAATATAAAAAGGCCAAGGTTTCCGGTAAGAAATTCACATTTAAGTGCGCGAAGCTGAAAAAGGGAACCAAGGTAAAAATCAAGGTTACGAAGAAAAATTATAAAACGCTTACTGTAACAAAGAAAGCCTGACATAATTGAAATTTAAAATGATCGCGAAATAAAACGCTGCCCGAATCGACAGGATGTTGCCGGTTCGGGCCGTTTTGCTTTGTGGCCTGCTTTAGATGTCCATTTTTTTATTGAACTAGAATTGGTATAGTGTTAAGATAAGATAGTCAGGAGGATGAGGGGATGTTTTTTGGAAATAAGGAAAAACAGAGAAAAAGCCGCGAGCTGGACAGTATACTGGACGAACTGCGGCGAAATCTGGAAAACAATTACAAGGATGCGGCACAGCAGGATCTGAAAGATTTTGAGAATCTATTGAAAGAGTGTCGGGAGACAGGCACCCTGAGCGCACATAAACTGGATTATTACGAGCAGAAGCTGGCGGCGTACCAGTCGCAATTAAAAAAATTTACCCATAAGGACCAGAAAGTGACGTGGTAGATATGATAAAGCGGGTATGTGGGATTTATTTTAGCCCTTGTGGCAATGTAGAGACCGTGATTCACGAGATGGTAGAAGCGGCGGCAAAAAAACTAAATGTGGATACAGATTATGTAGATTTTACGCTGCCGTCGGAGCGGAACGAGGCGTATCGGTTTGACGAGGCGGATATGGTGTTTGTGGGGACGCCGGTGTATGCCGGGCGGGTGCCCAATAAGATTATGCCTTTTATACGAGATTGCATTTGCGGGGACGGGGCGAAAGCCGTCCCGGTCGTCTGCTTTGGCAATCGGAATTTTGACAACGCTCTCAGTGAATTGTACACGCTGCTCGACGATAATGGATTTCAAGTTGTGTCTGCGGCGGCAGTTGTGTCAGAGCATAGTTTTTCTGGGCAGCTGGCGCCAGGGCGGCCGGATGGAGAGGATTTGAGAGATATCCGGGAATTTGCCATAAAAACGGCAGAGAAAATACTTGCCGAAGAAAATGACAGGCTGCCGATTACAGCCGTGCCCGGAGATCCAAGGCCGGAAAAGTATTATACACCATTGGGAGCGGACGGACAGCCGGCGAATTTTTTAAAGGCGGTTCCTGTGGTGGATGCGGAATTGTGTACGCATTGTGGAAATTGCGCATCGACGTGTCCGATGGGAAGTATCGATGAGGAGAATCCCGGCCGGATGAATGGCATTTGCATTAAGTGCCATGCCTGTGTGAAAAAGTGTCCTGAGGGGGCGAGGTCTTTTACCGATTCGGCCTTTGTCTCACACAGGGAAATGCTTTTGCAGAATTATAGGCGGCGTGCCCAGTCTGTTTATATCCTGCAGGAAAAGAAAGCGGGAAATATTGGATAGAACGCGGGGAGTGAAAGAGTTTGAGCAAATATTGAAGAATACATATAAAATATTTTAGAAAAATCAGGAGGCAGTAATGAAGAATCATCAGGATTTAAGGCAATTATTACATCAGATTGACAGAAAGAGCTATCCGGCCTACAAGCAGTTAAAAGACGTATATCGTTTTGACAAATATTTTCTCAGCATAGACCATGTGCAGGGAGATCCCTTTGCGGCGCCCTCGAAAATCAGCATCCAGGTGCCGGGGAGCCAGGCGGCCTTTGACGAGTGGCTGTATGGCACTAGAGAGAAAAAGACGGCGCTTACCGATTATCTGCTCCGGGAGTTCGGACGGGCGCTGAAAGGGTTTTCATTTCAGGCGAAGGGCTCCGGCAAGTCCGGCCTTATGGCGGTGAGCCATCCGGGGCAGGAGGTGTTAGAGCGGACGGCGTGTGACATAGAGGAAAAGAGCGGCAAGGTGATTCTCCGTATGGAGGTGGGATTTCCCGCCAATGGAAGGACGGTCAACAGCCGGGAGCTGGAGAAGATATTTTTTGACTATCTGCCGGTCTGCGTCAACAAAGTGCTGCTTGGCTCTTCCGAACTGCACAGCTCACCCCAGGGCGCAAAAAGATTAAAACAGGTGGCGGAGCTGGCGGAGGACCAGGCATTTCTGCGTCAGGAATTAAAGAGGCTGGGGCTGGTGGCGTTTGTGGCGAACGGCGCGATTCTTCCCCGTGAGTCCGGCGTCAGCCAGCGCCCGATGAAGCAGGCGGTGCCGTTCCAGTCGCCGGAGGAGATGGAAATTACCCTGCAGCTTCCCCACCACGGGGCGATCAACGGCATGGGAATCCCGAAGGGCGTCACGATGATTGTGGGAGGAGGCTATCACGGCAAATCGACTCTCTTAAAGGCGCTGGAGCTGGGCGTGTACAACCACGTGGCGGGAGACGGCAGAGAGTTTGTAATTACAGATGATACCGCCATGAAGATTCGGGCCGAGGACGGGCGCAGCGTAAAGCAGGCGGATATTTCCCTGTTTATCAACAACCTCCCCAACGGCAAGGATACCGTGCATTTTGAGACGGAGGACGCCAGCGGCTCCACGTCCCAGGCGGCCAATGTCGTAGAGGCGTGGGAGGCGGGCAGCCAGGTATTTCTCATTGACGAGGATACCAGCGCGACCAATTTTATGATCCGGGACGAGCTGATGCAGCGGGTGGTCCATCAGGAGCTGGAGCCCATTACCCCATTT
>CANRJU010000205.1 GCA_947631075.1 uncultured Lachnospiraceae bacterium | reverse complement strand
TCACCTCGCTGCCCGTCTTCTGATCCAGCGCCCCGGTCGGCTCGTCCGCAAGGATCAGCGACGGATCCTTTACCAGCGCGCGGGCAATGGCCACGCGCTGCTGCTGGCCGCCGGACAGCTCGTCCGGGTAGGCATGCTTCTTGTCCGACAGTCCCAGCTCATCCAGTATTTCCTCCACCCGCCGCCGGATTTCCCGCCGGGAGCACCCCTGATAGCGCAGCGGAAGCGCCACGTTCTTAAATACATTCATCTCCCCGATCAGGGCAAAGTACTGTACCACAAATCCCACCTGGTCCCGCCGGAAGCGCACCAGATTTTTCTGCCTGTGGAAATCCTGCACCCTGCCACGGTACTGGTACTCGCCCTCGTCCATCCCCATAAGGCCGCCCATGATATTGAGCAGCGTGGACTTGCCGGAACCGCTGGCGCCCATGATAGCCACCATTTCATTTTCCCCGATTGCCAGGCTCGCCCCCCGGAGGGCGTGGACCGTGCCGTCTCCCCGGCCGAAATCCTTCTTTATATCCTTTAATTCTATAATTGCCATTTTCTAATCCTCCTTATTTTCTCATTTTCCGGTCTCCCGCGCTATGTAAACCTTTCAACGCCCCACCTTTTATTATTTGTCTACCGTTCCTTTCTCCTAAGCAGCTGCTCCATGTCCACTCCCCGCAGCCGCACGCCGATTACCGCGATGCAGGGCACGGCCACAATGCCCGCAATGGCCATGAGCAGCCACAGAAACTGGATATTATCCCGTATCCGCGAAAGCATGTCATGTCCCGTGATGCCCGCCGCAACGGCTATGAGCAGCAGTATCTCCAGCACATAGCAGATAGCGATGCCCGACAGACGCCTTCCGTTCACGATCTGCACCGCGTCGTAGCGGCCGATGTTATAATTCAGCTTGTTCACCATGCTGACGCACAGGCTGAACACGCCAAACAGCGCCATTAAAAGCAGCAGACTCGCAATGATGTTCACGGATTCCCGCGTCTCCCTCATGAAGAGCCGCGTGCCCTCCGTGGCATTTATGGGGCTCACCGTATATAGACCGTTGGCAGTGTAGATTTCGTTGATTCTCTGCTGCGCCCGCAAAAGCTCCCGGCCCGTCGCGTCTCCCGGAAAAAGCAGGGTTCCCTGCAGCCGGTTGTAGTAGTTCATCTGCAGAAACATCTCGTCCTCCCGCGACGTCGGAGCCCCTTCCACATCAAAGTAGGGAATAATAATGCTGTAATCCAGCGTCTGAGGCTCCCCGCCCCGCTGCTCCAGCGTGGCGTCTGTCACGAACAGGGTGTTTTTCGGAAGAAATCCCACCACACGCGCCTTCATCTGCTTTATAAAGTTCACATCTATCACATCCCCCACCTCATAGCAGGACTTATAGGCGGCGCCCAGCATCACCGGCATCTCCCTGTCATGGATTCCCAGCCGGTACTCCTTTTCCGTAAACATCCTGCCCCCGTCCGCTCTCCCGATAAAATGCTCCGCCGCGTTTTGATCCATCTGGCAGACGGAAAGCATCGCCATCCCCTCCTGCGTGACGACTTCATATTCCGACTCGTGGCCCGGCTCTCCATAATATCCCGGATACTGGGAGAGATACAGAAAATCATCGTAGGATTTTCCACCGAAATGCTCCTTCAGGGCGGACTGGTCCACGCTGACGCTCTGGCTGCGGGTGACGGCCATGTATGTAAATCCATCCTCCGCATTTACCTGTCCGAGCGCTTTCTTGACATTTTCAGCCATGGCGGGATCCACCCCGATGTCCTCCTCGTCCCAGTCCTCGTGCAGCGTGCAGTACTGGTATCCGTTCTTGGCATTTTGCACCCAGGTATTCCGGTTGATGTTGATGTAATAGGTGGATACCTTGCAAAAGAGCCAGAAAAAGCAGACGAACTGCAGGATAATCACCAGATTGACAGCGCCCAGCCGCCGCGGGCGGTACTGCATCCGGAGCCTGCCTTCCGCCAGCCTCACCCCATAAAATATGAGCAGGACAAGCCCCGGAATGAGCGTGATGGCGGCGGACAGAAGATAATCCCGCCCCGTCAGCCCATAGGGGTTCCAGAGCACCCGGAACACCTCCGCCAGAATGACGCCCAAGAGCCATGTCCCCGCCCAGAGGGACAGAAAAGACCACAACAGTCCCGCCAGCACGCGGACATTTCCGGCTCCCAGAGACCGGCGCACCTGCAGGGATTTTTCCTTGTGCCGGAACCAGAATCCCAGCCCCGAAAAAGACGCCAGCAAAAAGGAGAAAATCATGACCGCGTAAATCTCCTGGATCGGATCGTCTTTTTCTTCTGACTCCTCATCCACCGCCGTAAAACCGAGCTGTTCCTGCCTGTTTTCATAAAATTTTTCAAGACGCGTTTCCAGCTGCTCTTTTCCGTTTCTGTTCATGGCGATCAGCAGGGAGCTGACCGTGAGAAGCACAAGGATTATCCCAAGAAGAAGGGTTCCCGCGTCGCATGTCTTTAGGATTCTTTTCATCTGCGTCACACCCCCCTTCTTTTAATCCGCGATTTTTTCTGCTAATTCCTTTTCAGTCAAAATCTTTCCTGTCTTCTCATCATAGGGAAGCATATTTTCTTTATTTTCATCCCAAATAAACACCAGGTTCTCCGCAATGGTTTTCCCGTACTGCACAACGGATACCCGGCTCCCCAGATAAGAGGCCCGGCTGTCCGGATCGTCCTTGATATCCCCATCCACATGTTTCTGCAGGGCGGCCGTCGCCATTTTTGCGATTTCTTCCGGTCCCGCGTCGTCAAACAGCGTGATTACAATTCTCTCTATAATTCCCCGGACCTGCTTTTTCAGCTGGGGATGGGTGTGCGTCTCCGGCTCGGAGGACACATTTTCCATAGCATAGCGGAGCTTCGTGTAGTTGCCGTCCGCCTTTTCGCCGCAATCGTCCGTGTCGATTTCCTTCACATAATTCTTTCCCATCGTCTTGGTGTCCGCCGGGTAAATGAGCATTTTAGTCCGGTGCCTGTCCCCGTAGCGCAAAATATAATGGTACTTTATTTTCCCTTTCGCCTTGACCTTCACCTCATACTGGACGACATTTTCCCCGCGTAAATTCTGGAAATAAAACGCCGCCGTCTTCTGCACCTCCGCTTCTGTCAGTTCCGGCGTGACCAATGAAAACTCCTGCACGCCCGGCCAACCCCTCATGACAGAGCCGTCCTGTACCGCCTTGTACTCCACCGCCTTTTTGTATTTCGTCTCCGTGCTCAGCCACTCCGCTCGCTGCTCGATGTGCTCCTCCTTGTACCACGCCTCCAGACTTCCCGGCTGTGTCTCGGACGCAGTGTTCTTCACAGCCTCTGGCTGTGTTTCCGACGCGGTGTTCTGCCCAGACCCTGACTGTGCCTCCGCTTCCGTTCCTGCGCCCGATTGCTCCGGGCTGTCAGCAGTCGCCTGCTCCTGTCCATCCGTCGCCGGATGATCCGCCTTTTCTCCGCAGCCGCACAGCGAAAAAGACAGCGCCGCCGTTAGTAATGCCATTAAAATCTTTCGTTTCATATAGACCCTCCATTTCTGAGCGAAAACAAATATTCACGTTGTGAACTATGTTCACATTGTGAACTACGTTCACAATGTAAACGTAGTTCTTTCCTACACTCTTGAATTTTATTTCCTTCACTATATAAAACGATGGAACCCGGCAAAAAGTAACAATTTTTTTTATTTATTTTTTTAATTTAAAAATATTTATTGTTTTCTAATCCTCCCTCCAGTCCTCGCACTCGCCGCTGTCTTTTACCAGGCTCTCCCTGTTTTTGCCCCGCAGCAGATATTTCTTCTCTGTCTTGTCCGGCAGCTTAAACACGGCTTTAATCTCAATGACGTCATTCCCCTGCTCTTCCCCGGCTTCTCTCGCGCACTGGTCCGCCAGCAGAAGCATCGTCCTCTCATCCGCCTCCTCCTTCAGCTCCAGCTCGCACTTCATCTGGCTGCCATAGATTGTCTCGCCTGTGGCGTCCTGACAGGAGTAATTGGCCGTCACCTTCCGGCTGATTTCCTCGTACTCCACATCCACGGCAGCCCCGTCATCCGCGGAAGCGTTCCCTCCGCCCGCATCTGCGGAAGCCCCCGGAACCTCCGCCTCCTTCTTCCCGCTCTCTGCTCCCCCGTTACATCCTGCCAGCAGGACAAGTCCCAGAACAGCCGCCACAGCGGCACATTTTCTCCATGTGATATTTCTTTTCATATCCAACACCTTCCTTTCATCCGCATAAATTCCCACTTCCATTACACATCCGTCGGATTTTATATACATTATATCTTATTGTACATCATCTGTCAATGTATTTATTTTGATGAGGATAAAATTGTCTTTATATTCCATTTACTAAATACATTTTTGATGTTTTTAAGCATAAAAATAAGACAGACTACCGCCTGCCTCATTTTCATATTAATCCTCTGATGACCGTGAAATTTTAATTAGATCTTAGTGAGCCACACCATGTACATGCTTCTTTCCTCAGCCGGGATTTCGAGCGTGTCCATGGCCTTCTCTTCCGTATAGTTCAGATTCTTCATCATGTTGACAATCGCTTCCAGTCTGGCTTTTCGGGTAGCCTCCAGCCTAGCTTTCTCCACTTTCTCTTCAATTACATCTTGCATAAGTTCTTCAAATGCCGGACTCATATTATCATCCCTCCTTATCTTCCCATACAGCTCCCCATTTGCCTGAACACTGACCTGAAGTATCGCATCAATATTATGCCTGTCTCCCTGCTTTTTTAACGCAGCCGATTCTGTAAGAAATCTACGCACATCCGCTTCCTTTGCATGATTAGACAGAACCCTCAATGCGCTGTGCCTATCCGCAGTCAGCTGGCTGATGACGACAATCTGCGTATCAAACTGCAGATGCCCTTTTACATAGTATACCTCATTCCGGAGCGTTTACGCGACGGGGCGATGAGAAAACTGCGTATGCAGTTTCTCATCTGCCATCAAAAACTATTTGTGAGAAGAAACGAAAGTTCTTCTCACAAATAGTCATGTGAAAAATAAGCTATCGAGCTTATTTTTCACATTATATTCCCGGATACGGCTGCGTAATCGTCCGTTCGGATTCCTCCAGAGCCTTGAACAGCCTTCTGGGATATGTATCGCGGAACAGCGACACCGTAATCTGGTCCTCTGAGATCTGGTCTACCGTCTCTCCCAGC
>CANRJU010000204.1 GCA_947631075.1 uncultured Lachnospiraceae bacterium | reverse complement strand
AACGTCTCATTTAAGACTCCGGCCCACATCGATCCGGGCAGCTCGGCGTCTGCCGTCATGGGACACGAGCTCGAGCATGTGGCCAACGCCAGAGCCGAGGGCAGCAAGCCCAACAAGGAGCTTGTTTCCGTCTCCGTCGCCCTCCACACCTCCGTGTGTCCGGAGTGCGGACGCGTCTATGTATCCGGCGGCGTGACTCACACCACCATGAAGACCATCCGCGGCGATGAGAACGGCAATCCCTACGACAGACAGCGCGCCAGCCAGAACTATCTGGCAGCCTCGGGAAAGAACATGGACCTGAGCGCCTGATCGGACGCGCGCCCTACTCGGACATGACTTCTTTCCACTTTTCATTGTAAATTTCATCCGCCTCCGGGCCCAGGTACTTGAAGACCTCGCAGTCCGTGAGGGAATCCAGCGCCGGAAAAGCGATCGAACTGTTCTGATACTCCTCGTCTAGCAGTTCCTTTCCGGCTGTGCTGGGGATGGAATAGGTGATATATTCAAAATTCATGGCCATAATCTCCGGCCGGCAGAGAAAATCTAAGAATTTCTCTGCATTTTCTTTATTTTTCGCACCCTTTACGATAACCCACGAATCCATCCAGAGATTGCTCCCCTCTTTGGGAATCACATACTCCAGATCCGGGTTCTCGTTCTGACAGGTCAGCGCCTCGCCCGAGTAGATCACGCCGATGGCCGCCTCGCCCGCGATCATCTTGTCCCGCACCTCGTCCACCACATAGGCCTGGACGACGCCGGATTTCTTCTGCTCGAGGAGCTTCTGCTTGGCCTCCTCGATCTCGCTCTCCTCGGTGGTGTTCAGAGAGTATCCCAGATATTTCAGCGTCACTCCGAATGCGTCCCGGACGCTCTTTTGCATCAGGATATTGTCCTGGTACTTCGTGTCCCACAGCACCGACCAGCTGTCAATGGGCTCGCTGACCATAGACTTGTTATACAAAATACCCACGGTTCCCCACAGGTAGGGGACGCTGTACTTGTTTTCCGCGTCGTAGGCGCTGGCAAACTCCCAGTACTCCTCGTCCACGTTGGCGCGGTTCGGAACATGGCTCCAGTCGATTTCCTCCACCAGATCCTCTTTGATCATGCGCTCGATCATGTAATCCGAGGGACACACCAGATCGTACTCCGCCGCCCCCTTGGAGATGATGGGATACATCGCCTCGTTGGTCTCGTACTCGTCGTAGGTCACGTCGATTCCCGTCTCCTCCTCGAACATCTCAAGCGCCTCGGGATCAAAATACTCCCCCCAGTTGTATATGTTCAGCTTCCCGGGATCCTTCCCATCAACAGTCTCCCCGGACGCGGCGTCCCCGCAGGCTGTAAGCGTCATCACAAGCGCCGTCACAAGGCACAGGCTCATCCATTTTTTCAATTTTTCTTCCTCCGATCATGCGTGATTCTTTTTCCGATTATACAGGAGCAAAAGCACAAAGACCGTCGCAAACATAATCGTGGACAGCGCGTATATCTCCGGCCGTATTCCCTTTTTCTGCTCCGTATAGATCATGGTGGACAGCGTGTCCACGCCGACTCCCTTTGTAAAATGGGTAATGACAAAATCGTCTAGTGACATAGTAAAGGAAAGAAGGAATCCTGTCAATACCCCCGGCAATATATCGGGCAGCGTCACCTTCCAGAACGCGTATGCCTTCGAGGCGCCCAGATCCAACGCCGCCTCGTAGGCGCTCGTATTCAGCTGCCGCAGCCTCGGCATCACGCTGAGAATGACGTAGGGCAGATTAAATGTAATGTGCGCGAAAAGGACGCTGGAAAATCCCATCGTGTAGCGTATGGCGATAAATAACAGCATCAGCGAGATGCCCGTGACGATATCCGCGTTGAGCATGGGGATATTGGTCACCGACATCAGAATCGTCTTCGGCAGGGCCTTCATCCGGCTGATGGCAAAGGAGACCATCGTGCCGAACACCGTGGCGATGAGCGCCGACAAAAGCGCCAGGATCAAGGTCGTCCCCAGCGCGTTCATGATCGTCTCATTCTGAAAAAGGCTCCCGTACCATTTCAGGCTGAATCCGCCCCACCGCCCCCGGAATCGGGACTCGTTGAACGACATGACAATCAGCGTCGCAATCGGCGCGTACAGAAATATAAATATTAAAGCGAGATATAACTTTTCCGTCCCGCGGCACAATTTTTTTACCATATTCCTGCCCCCTCTCCGCTCTTATCGTACTTGGACATGAGCGCCATGCTCCCCACCACGAGAATCATCAGCACCAGCGACAGTCCGGCTCCCATGTTCCAGTCGTTGGCCGTCGTGAACTCCTGCTCGATGACGTTTCCGATCAGCTGGATCTTGGCGCCGCCCAAAAGGTCCGAGATGACAAAGGTCGTCAGAGCCGGCACGAATACCATCGTGCTGCCGCTGACAATCCCGGGCAGAATCAGGGGGAGCGTGATTCTCCTCATGGTCTGCCACCACCCCGCGCCCAGATCCCTCGCCGCGTCAAAGGTGTCCTGGCCGATTTTTGCCAGGGCGTTGTAGATGGGCAACACCATAAAGGGCAGGTAGTTGTACACCATGCCGAGGACGATGGCGCCCTCCGTGTTGATCATGTTCAGCTCCGGCAGCCGCAACAGGCGCAGCAGGTCGTTGATGACGCCGCTCTTTTCCAGAAGCACCTGCCAGGCTATGGTGCGGAGAAGGAAATTCATCCACATGGGCAGAATAAATATAAATATAACAAATCCGTTGCTCTTTATGTGTAAATTCCGGATCACTAACGCCAGGGGAAGCGCCAGCAGAAAGCAGAGCACGGTGCAGATCAGCGAAAGGCGTATGGAGGTCAGCAGCGCCTTCAGGTGAATGGGATCCGCGATGCTCGTAATATTGGACAGGGTAAAATTCCCGTCCCGGTCCGTAAAGCCGTACCACGCCATGATAAACAGCGGCACGATCACAAAAATCGCCATCCACAGAGTGTACGGAAAGGACAGAATCTTATCATGCTTCATCCTGCAGTACCTCCTCTGCGGAATTTTCCGGCTTCTTCATGATCTGGATATTGAACGGATCCACAAACAGCCCCACCTCGGAGCCCACCTCGGCCAGAATGGTGCTGTGCACCAGCCAGGTAAATCCGAGCGCCTCGACCTCCATCTCATAGTGCACGCCCTTGAAGATCAGGGACACGACCTTCCCCCGGATAGTCCCCTGCTCCGGCGGCACCAGAATCAGGTCCTCCGGCCGTATCACCACGTCCACCGGATTATTTTCCCCGAATCCCACGTCCACGCAGTCGAACTCCTGCCCCTGAATGAGAACCCGCCGGTCCCGTATCATCGTGGCGGGGAGGAGGTTGCTGTCCCCGATAAAATCGGCTACAAAGGCGTTCTGCGGCTCATTGTAGATGTCCTCCGGCGTGCCCACCTGCTGGATATATCCCTTGTTCATGACCACGATCCGGTCCGACATCGTGAGGGCCTCCTCCTGGTCGTGGGTGACGTATACGAACGTAATCCCGAGCTCCTCCTTCAATCGGATCAGCTCGTACTGCATCTCCTGGCGGAGCTTTAAATCCAGCGCCCCCAGCGGCTCATCCAAAAGAAGAATCTTCGGCTCGTTGACAACGGCCCTTGCGATGGCGATCCGTTGCTGCTGCCCGCCGCTAAGAGAATCCGGCATCCGCTTTTCATAGCCCTCCAGATTGACCAGCCGGAGCGCGTACTTGATCTTGTCCTCGATGTAGCTCTTTGATTTTTTCTTTATTTTCAGGCCGAAAGCAATATTTTCCTCAATGTTCATATGGGAAAACAGGGCGTATTTCTGAAACACCGTGTTGATCGGCCTCTTGTTGGCAGGCACATGGGCGATATCCGCTCCGTTCAACAGAACCTGCCCCTCGTCCGGCGTCTCAAATCCGCCCATGATACGCAGCGTCGTCGTCTTTCCACAGCCGCTGGGACCGAGCAGGGTGACAAACTCATTCTCCTGAATGTCCAAATTCAGCCGGTCTAAGACCCTCTCCCCGTCAAAGGACTTGGAAATATTCCTCAGCTCTATACATTTTTCAGCCATCGTATCATCACTCATTTCTTTCTGGTAGTATGTTCAATAAAAGATATAATATCACAAATCGCCGGATACTTCTACCTTTTTTTCTCAAAGGCGCCCGCGGCCCTGCCCGTAGCCTTATTTCGGCCTTTTCTGCCGGAAGCTCCCCTGTCGCGCGGGATTTTTCTTCAGGATATTTTTCATGCTCTGCACTTTCGCCTTATCCCCCGGGCTCATATCCCGGGTGAGAACTTCCATCAGCACGGCCGTCTCCTCCGCGTTAAAGGACAAGCCCTTGTTTTTCAGCTTCTGCATCGCCGCCAGAATAAGCGGCGCCGTCTCACGCATGGACTTTCCCTTCACGTCCTCGACTAATTCCCGCATCACCTGAACTTTCAAGGGATTCATGTTTTTAAATACGTCGTTGTCGTCAAAGATCGATTGACTCATTTTCCTCCTGTCCGTCGCTGTTCTCCGGCTTTAAAAACATCTGGATGAGGTCGAGCATCTCCGGCGACGGAAAGCCGCCGAGACCCGCAAATGGACCAGACGCGTTTACACCGCTGCCAGCATCATGGGCGGCATCGGCAATGCCATTGGCATTGTCAATGGCATTGGCATCAGCATTGGCATCATCACTGTCAATGACAGTGTCGTTGACAGCGACATCGGCTTCAATGTCTCCGTCGTCTGGCTCCCCGTCTGATACCTCTTCATCCGGCATATCCTCCGCTACCTGCTGCATGCTCTGCACCAGTGACACCATCTGCATCATGTCCTGGATCTGGAAAAATTGCAGGATCATGTCCATGACCCTCCCCTCGCGGATTCCGGCAAAGGGGCGGACAGCGCGCAGAAGTCCGGCCAGATCGATGGACTCGCCCGCCTCTATGTCCAAAAAAGGGATAGCCGCTTTCAACATCTGCACACTCTGGTTGTTTCGCATACGGCTATCCCAATTCATCATTTTCCATACCTGCCTTCGAACAAGCTTGTATTTGTCTTTTTACTATTATGTCTATGCAGGCGGCATGTACCTTATGAGTATTTCAATCGATCCTGGGTAATCCCCGTCAGCACCTTCTCCAGATACCGGTCCGCCAGGTACTTCGCCATCGGCAGATTCATATCCAGATAGTTGCCGCAGTCCTCCGGGG
>CANRJU010000203.1 GCA_947631075.1 uncultured Lachnospiraceae bacterium | reverse complement strand
AACCGCGACACGAAGGCGTGCATCTTGGTTCACACGGGAGACGGCGAGCGGGAAGTCGAAGTGGACGTCTGGCGCCTGGGCGTGTCGGACGGTGAAAAAATGGCCGTTATGATGTACACGGACCAGTACGGCTATAATATGAACGCCGGTATGCTGGGCACTGTTGAGAACGGCAAGCTCCGGATTAAGATCGGGCCGAAGGGCGCCGTGGTCTGGAAAACGCTGAATATGTAGAAAAGGGACTGGCGCTTGAAACGTCAGTCCCTTAAATTTTGCTCAATATTTATCCGGACGAATATGCTTAATCGTCCATATCTACATCCGACTCTAAAATCTTGCCGGTCTTGGCGTCGATGGTGAAGTCGTACTCAGTGTATCCGTCTCTCATCTCGATCTCATAGACCTGACGTCCGTCGTCGTAGTCCAGCTCGACTTTGATGAACTCAGCGGTATCAGGAGCCTGCGCGGCGGCAATTTTCTTCGCCTCGGCCTCGCTGATGATGCCGGAATTGCTACTGCTGGTGCTGCCGGATGAGGAGCCGGAGGAGCTTGCGGCCGCGTTAGTGAGCTTCCACTTGTAGCTTACCAGCTTGCCGTTGCCCGCGTCGTACTCCAGGGTGTAGTTCTTCTTGCCCTTTTTCAACAGTACCTTGTACTCGTCTCCGTCGTCATCGTACTCAAGATAAATGCTCTTGACTGTGGCGCCGCTCACTTTGTTCAGGGCTTTCTTGCGGATCTTTTTCTTGCTGAGGTGCTTTTTGCCTGACCAGTTGTAGTAGTGGAACAGATCCCACTCGTAGGCAATCAGCTTGGCGTTGGAAGCTCTATATTTTAAATCATATTCCTTTTTTCCTTTTACCAGAGAAACTTCATAGACCAGATAACCGTTCTCGTGGTCGGTGTCTACTTCTGTCACGGTGGCGCCGGGAACTTCGGAACGAGCCGCCTTGATAGCCGCATTGGAACTGGAAAGCTTCTTCGCGTTTGTCGGAACGGCCGGGATTAACATAGCTGCACAGAGAACTAATACGGGGATAACTTTTCTTTTCATCTTTCTATACCTCCTTATCATATCAAAATACTATGAATTATTACAATTAAAGTATAAAATAAATTTATGGCAAAAAAGAGACGAAAATAGATTTTTTGAGAAAAAGATTAAAATAAAAAAATTTTGGGATATAAAGAACTTGGCGGAACAAAATATGGAATCAAAAATTTATTCAAAAAAATAACAGGTTTTGTTTTGCGGGGATCTATGGTATAATTGAAATATGTAAATCATGAAAACGGGAAGAAAAATTCCGGAATGGAGGAAATATGTCTGAAAGAAAAATCATGCTTGGCAATGAGGCGATTGCCAGGGGCGCCTATGAGGCGGGTGTGAAGGTTTCCGCGGCGTATCCGGGGACGCCCAGCACCGAGATCAGTGAAAATATCGTACAGTATAAAGAAATTTACGCGGAGTGGTCGCCCAATGAAAAGGTGGCGGCGGAGGTGGCGATCGGCGCCTCCATCAGCGGCGTGCGCTCGATGGTTTCGATGAAGCATGTGGGGCTGAACGTGGCGAGCGATCCGCTCTACACGGCGTCCTATATCGGAGCGGGCGGCGGACTGCTGTATGTGGTGGCGGACGATCCGGGGCTCTACAGCTCCCAGAACGAGCAGGACACCCGGTGTGTGGCGCGGGCCGCTATCGTGCCGGTGTTAGAGCCGTCGGACAGCCAGGAGGCCAAGGATTTTGTGAAGGAGGCGTACCGCATCAGCGAGGAGTACGACACGCCGGTGATCCTTCGGACCACGACGCGGCTGGCGCACTCGCAGGGGCCGGTGACGCTGGAGGAGAGAGTGGAGCCGGAGACAAAGCCGTATGAGAGGAACGCGGCGAAGAATGTCATGATGCCCGGCATGGCGAAAAAGCGCCATATCTGGGTAGAGGAGCGGATGAAGCGCTTAGAGGAGGACGGCTGCGGATTTGCCATTAACCGCGTGGAGATGGGCGATACGGCCATCGGCTTTATCACGAGCGGAATCCCGTACCAGTATGTGAAGGAGGTATGCCCGGAGGCGTCCGTGCTGAAGCTGGGCATGGTGAATCCCCTTCCGAAGAAGCTCATACAGGAATTTGCGTCCAAGGTGGATAAGCTGTATATATTTGAAGAATTGGAGCCCGTGATCGAGGAGCAGGTGCGGGCGATGGGCATTGACTGCTGCGGCAAGGAGCTGTTTACGAGGCAGGGCGAGTACAGCGCCAATCTCCTCCGTGAGAAGGTGCTCGGCCAGAAGGTGGAGGCACAGCCCTATGAGAATCTTCCGGCGAGGCCGCCGATTCTCTGTCCGGGATGCCCGCACCGCAGCACATTTTCCGTGCTGAACAAGCTGAAAATCCACGCGGCGGGGGACATCGGCTGTTACACGCTGGGGGCGGTGGCGCCGCTAAATGTCATTGACACCACGATCTGCATGGGAGCCAGTATTTCCAGCCTGCACGGCATGGAGAAGGCGCGCGGAAAGGATTATATCAAGAACTGGGTAGCGGTCATCGGCGACTCGACATTTATGCACACCGGCGTCAATTCGCTGATGAATATGGTTTACAATCAGGGAACCGGAACCGTGATTATCATGGACAATTCCACGACCGGCATGACGGGCCATCAGGACCACGCCGCCACGGGAAAGACCCTGCAGGGCGAGGAGGTCCCCGCCATCAGCATTTATCAGCTGTGCAAGGCTATCGGCGTGAAAAATGTGGTGGAAGTGGACGCCTTTGACATTGCGGCCATGGAAAAGACCATTAAGGAAGAAGTGGCAAAAGACGAGGTCTCCGTGATCATCGCCTGCGCTCCCTGCGCACTGTTAAAGGGCGTGAAGTTCCCGTACAAGTGCGTGCCGGTGAGCGACAAGTGCAAAAAGTGCGGCATGTGCCTAAAGCCCGGCTGTCCGGCGCTGACGAAGAACGCGGACGGCACGATTGCCATTGACGATACGATGTGCAACGGCTGCGGGCTGTGCAGACAGCTCTGCAAGTTCGACGCGATTGATCGCATTGAAAAGAATTAAAATTCGCTGTCGCGGCAGAATGTGAGAAAGGATGGAGACATGGAGACGAAAAATATTATGATCGTGGGAGTGGGCGGTCAGGGGACGCTTCTGACCAGCCGCGTACTGGGGGGCATTATCGAGCAGGCCGGATATGACGTGAAGCTCAGCGAGGTTCATGGAATGGCGCAGCGCGGGGGCAGCGTGGTCACCTTCGTGCGGTACGGCGACAAGGTCTATGAGCCCATCGTGGAGGAGGGGCAGGCCGATGTGCTGATTGCCTTTGAAAAGCTGGAGGCGATGCGCTACGCCCATTTTCTGAAAAAGGACGGCGTGCTGATTGTCAATGACCAGCGGATGGATCCGATGACGGTCGTGACCGGCATGGCGGAATACCCGGAGAATATTTTGGAGACGCTGAAGAAAAAGTATCAGGTAGTTTCGATTGACGCCATGGCGGAGGCGAAGAAGCTCGGCAACGCCAGAGTGTTCAACACCATTATAATCGGTGTGGCGGCGAGGAGCATGGATTTTGAGGAGGACGAATGGCTCTCCGTCATTGAAAAAACGGTGCCGCCCAAGACGGTAGAGATCAACAAAAAGGCATTTAAGGCAGGTTTTCGAGGATGATTATAGATATTCATACACATGTATACCCGGAGAAAATCGTGGCGAAGGCGATTGCCAAGCTGGAGAAAAATTCCGGGACCAAGGCAAAGACGGACGGAACTAAGGCGGGACTGCGAGAGTCCATGAAGGAGGCAGGGATCGACTATTCCCTGCTTCTTCCGGTGGCCACGTCGGCCAAACAGGTAGATAAAATCAACGAGGAGGCGGCCGAGGCCAACGCATCGGCGAAGGAGACGGGACTTCTCTCCTTCGGGGGGATTCACCCGGACACGGAAAATTATAAAGAGGTGCTGCGGCGGGTAAAGGAGTACGGCCTGAAGGGAATCAAGCTCCACCCGGATTACCAGGACACATTTTTCAACGATATCCGCTGCAAGAGGATCGTGGAGGAGGCGTCGTCTCTGGGGCTGTACATCATGGTACACGCCGGCGTGGATATCGGACTGCCCGATCCCGTCCACTGCCGCCCGGAGCATGTGGAAGAAGTTCTGGAGGAGACGGGCACGGATAAGCTGATTCTGGCGCACATGGGCGGCTGGCGTCTGTGGCAGGAGGTCGAGGAGCGGCTGGCCGGGCGGAATCTGTATCTGGACACGGCATTTTCCACGGACTGTATTCCGGGCGTGGAGGGGATGCTGACGAATGAGCAGTTTGTACACTTGGCGCGCGCCCACGGAATCGACAAGGTTTTATTCGGAACGGACAGCCCGTGGAGCGGCCAGAAGGTGTGCGTGGACTGGCTGGAAAAGACGGATCTGACAGAGGACGAGAAGGAGAAAATCCTTTCCGGCAACGCCAGAAAGATTCTGGACGTGTGATGGGGCGGCCGGGGGACTGCCCGGTCAATGCCCATAGTCCGGTCAGAAGGATTCTGAACGTGCGATAGATAAAAAGCGAGAGGCTATTTTTTTACCGAGGGAGGACGGACAGATGGCAAAACAAAAGAAGGTAGTGGTGATAGCGGCGATCGTGGCGGTCGTGCTGGTGATTGCCCTGGCGGTGATTGCGATCTACAAGTGGCTGGCGCCCAGCAGCGCCCGGAGCGAGCTAAATTCCCTGTTCAAGCTGGAGGGCGATCAGGCGGCGATTCTGGCGGACGATGAACTGCTGGAGCAGCGGGGCCGGATTGTCGAGGGTCAGATGTATGTGCCCGCCCAGGTGGCCACGGCCTACATGGACGCGAGGGTTTTTGTGGACCAGGAGGAGAAAATTTTGTCCTACGCCACGTCCGAGGGTGTGATTCAGGCGGGGGCGGACAAGACGGCGTATGCCATGGGGAAAGAATCCATGGAGGCGGAGCAGCCGATTCTGCGGGCGCTGGAGGATGAGCTGTATGTGTCTTTGGCATTTCTCTCCGAGCACGCCAACTGCTATTTTCAGGAGTACAAAGATCCCGCTAGGCTGGTAATCATGGCGGACCGGGACAAGAGCTACACCTTTGCCACGCTGGGAAGCGATACGAGAATCCGCACGGGCCCCAACAAGAAATACCCCTACCTGATTGAAGTGCCGGAGGGCAGCCGGGTCATTGTGGAG
>CANRJU010000202.1 GCA_947631075.1 uncultured Lachnospiraceae bacterium | reverse complement strand
GGACTTGTTATCAATAAGTTCCGGGGGGACAAATCCATCTTGGATCCCGGTATTGAGATGCTGGAAAAGCGGGGCGGGGTGCCGGTGACGGGGGTGATTCCCTTTCTCGATATCCGGCTGGAGGACGAGGACAGCCTGACCGGGCGGTTTGATAGACGGGAGGCGGGACTGGTCGATCTAGCTGTCATATGGTATCCGCGGATTTCCAATTTTACGGATTTTAATGTGTTTGAAAATAGTCCGGACGTGTCCGTTCGCTATGTCGCGTCGGAGTCGGAGCTTGGCAGCCCGGATCTCATTTTTCTGCCGGGGAGCAAAAATACGATGGGAGATCTGAAGTGGATGCGCCAGAACGGGCTGGAGGCCGCGGTGAAGAAAATGGCGGCGCGGGGCGTTCCGGTGTTCGGCGTCTGCGGCGGATTTCAAATGTTAGGCGACGGGATTTCCGATCCGGACGGAGTAGAGGAGGGAGGGAGCGTCCGCGGGATGGAGCTTCTTCCCGTGCGCACGGTCCTGACCGGGAAAAAGGAGAGACGGCAGGTCGCGGGCGCGATTCCAGAACTGCAAGGGATTTTTGGGGAGCTTGCGGGCTGCGGCTACGAGGGGTATGAAATTCATATGGGGCGGACGTATAGGTCGGATGTAGACGCGGGCAATACAGGCGCGGGGGCATCCGCACCGGAACGGAGTGAAATGCGAGTAGAGAGAGAAACATCGTCCCCGGCTTCGGGACGGAGCAAGACGGGAGCAGATGAGATAATGCCGCCCGTGGTCTCAGATGCGAAAAATGTGTACGGGACCTACATTCACGGTCTTTTTGACGCGGGAGATACGGCGGAGCGTCTGCTGCGGGCTCTGGCAGAGAAAAAGGGAGTCAGCCTCCGGGCGGGGGAGAGCATGGATTACCGGAGCTTTAAGGAAAAGCAGTACGACACGCTGGCAGACGCTCTGCGGGCGCACATGAATATGGAGGAGATTTATGGGATGCTTAAAGACGCCCGTCTGGCGTGACTATTCCAGAGAGGAGCTTTTGCGGCTGAAGGCGGAGCCGTTAGATGAGATGGCGCGGGCGCGCGTCCGGAAAAACTGGGACGCGGTGGCAAAGCCATTAGACGGCATGGGGAGATTTGAGGAGCTGACGGCGCAGATCGGCGGAATTACCGGTACAGAGCGGCTGGCGATAGACCGCAAGGCCATTCTTGTCATGTGCGCCGACAACGGCATTGTGGAGGAGGGCGTGAGCCAGTCCGGGCAGGAGGTCACGGCGGCGGTGGCGGCGTCGATGGCGGCGGGGAAATCCTCGGTGTGCCGGATGGCAAGGGCCATAGGAGCCGACGTCATTCCGGTGGATATCGGCATCTGTAAAGAGGAGCCGATCCCCGGAATGTGGAATCGGAAAATCCGGCGCGGCACGAGAAATTTCCGACGGGAGCCCGCCATGACGGAAGAAGAAACCATCCGCGCCATAGCTGTGGGAATTGATATGGCGGCGCGGTGCGCGGAGGACGGAGTTCAGATTCTCGGGCTGGGAGAGATGGGAATTGGGAACACGACCACGAGCAGCGCGGTGACGGCGGCGCTCCTCGGCTGCAGTGCGAGCGAGGTCACGGGCCGAGGGGCCGGTCTGGACGATGAGGGGCTGGCCCGCAAGAGAAGGATGATTGCGGACGCCATAGAAAAGTACAATCTGTACCGCGCGGACGCGCTCACGGTTCTTCAGACGGTGGGGGGATTGGATATCGCGGGACTGGCGGGAGCCTGCATCGGGGGCGCGCTCTTTCACATTCCGGTGGTGGCGGACGGCGTGATCAGCCTGGCGGCGGCGCTTGTGGCGGAGCGGCTGGTCCCCGGCACGAGGGAGTATATTCTGCCGTCCCACAGGGGAAAGGAGCCCGCGGCAGGGCGGCTCGAAAAAGAATTAAAATTAGAGCCGGTCATCGACGCCCGGATGGCTCTGGGCGAGGGAACCGGAGCTGTCATGATGCTGTCTCTGCTCGACCTGTCCCTGAGTATTTACCGCGGGAGGACCACGTTTGAGGACATACAGATCGAGCCCTACCGGAGAGAGCGTCAGGGCTCTGATAGAAATGACCCGACAATGAAATATCAAAATAATCAAGAAAAATATTAAAAATAAAATAAATATCAATGCAAATATTAAAATAAAAATTAAAATAAATATTAAAATAAATAAGAAATAATAAAATTCATTATCCGGCAAACTTTTAAGTTTCCTGAAAAGTCATAGTCTATAGAAGTTTTAAAACGGACTGTGGACAAGGGGATGGAAACGTGAAAGAAGTGCTGATTATCGAGGACCAGGATGAAGAACGGCAGATGTTAGAGCGGCTGGTCGGACAGGCAGACCGGCAGACGGCGGTCTACGCGGCGGCCAGCGAGGAGAGAGGCTACGCGGTGGCGATGAGACACTCCATCGATCTGTTTGTGGTGGATATTATCCTGCATCCGGGGCGGGAGGGAGGCGATCTGTCCGGCGCTTTTTTCGCGCAGAATATCCGCGGGGTGAAAAGGTACTGTTTTACCCCCATTATTTTTGTCACGGGGATTGCGGATCCCCGGCTGAACCTGCAAAATATTGTGCGGCACTGCTTCGTGGTGAGAAAGCCCTATGACGAGAGAAGGCTTGGCCGGATACTATCCGCGGCCCTGAACTACCAGTCCGATGAAATCGAGCAGCGGCGCGTTTTTTTTCAGAACGTCGGGGCGCTGGAGTCGGTGCCGGCCGAGGAAATCATTTACGCGGATTCCCTGCGGCGCGCGTTGCACGTTGAGTCGGTACACCGGCAGTTCGATCTGTCCGGCAAGACCTGTAAGGCGCTGCTGGAGGAACTGGATTCCGAAGATTTTGTCCGGTGCAGAAAGGGAACGGTGGTCAATCTGAATTTCATACAGAGAATCGACCCGGTCAACCGGTATATTTATCTCAAAATGACGCGCTCTGTGCTGGAAATAGGCCCTGTGATTAAAAAAGGCTTTCTGGAGGAGGTGCGGGAGAAATTTCCCACACTATTTTCTTGACTTTTCCATAGGACACTGCTATAATATATAGCGTTGATGCGGGTGTAGTTCAGTGGTAGAACACTAGCCTTCCAAGCTAGATATGTGGGTTCGATTCCCATCACCCGCTTTTTTTATGTCAAAAGGCGCGTGTTGTCGGTCGCGCCTTTTTGTGTTATTCAGTTGCTATTGGTAGGTGGCGAGGACGTCTTTCAGCTTTTCAATGAGCGTGCTCTTTCTGGGATAATCGCTCTGATCCAGGTCCGCGATCAGCTGGCTCACCAGTTCGGGGCAGTCCAGCCGGAGGTAAGTCTGCGCCAGCTCCTCGTAGTCGCTGGCCTTCCGGGAGCCGTAGCGGAGAGCGGTCTCGTAGCAGTCCCTCGCGTCCGCGTCCAGGCCGGCCTGCGCGCAGGTGCGGGCCAAATTCGTAAGAATTAGTAAAAAGTTACTGAAATTTTCATCATAATCCGATAATGTCTTGAAATTTCCAACGCCATATGCTAATTTTAAATCGGTGTTGGAATATTCAGATAGATCGATCATGGGATTTTGTATGGCCTCACGCAGCTTGCCGACGTAGAGCAGCACGGAGGCGTCCGTGGTATCCGGAGCCGGAAGCTCCGCGGGATCGATCTGAATGAGCGGCAGATGGGAGATGTCTTTCAGCCTGGTGGAGTTCGCTTCTTCCTCCCTCGCCCAGAAATCATCGGAGGCTTTCTGCATCATTTTCTGGCGCTTGCGCTGTTCGTAGTACAGCCACGCCACAAAGATCAGAAAACATATAAGATATACTAATATATAATTGCCCATATACAATAAGTCCTTTCAGAAAGGGGGATCCCCATGTTTAATCGCAAAAAGCAACAGATAATCGCTGCTGTGATCTGCGCCGTTGTAATATTGTCGATGGTCATTGGCCTGTTAGCGTCCATCTGACAATGATTCAATCTGATACCAGTGTAATACAGGATTGAAATTTGTGCAAGTATACAAGTAAAAGTATTTTTAAATGGGAGGCAGATAATTTGAAAACCAGAAAACAGAGATTTTTGCCGGCATTTATCGTGATCATTGTCATGTTTTTGCTGATTGCGGCATATGTTGTTGGAAGCTACGCCATGGTCAGGCCCAGCAATGGCCGGATCTGCGACGGCGTCTATGTGGACCAGGTGGACGTGAGCGGCATGACCAGGGAGGAGGCCCAGATGGCGCTGAATTCCCAGGTGGAAAAGCTGTCGTCCCGCTCTCTGGAGGTGGACGTGAACGGACAGGTGGTCACGACCACGCTGGCGGAGCTTGGGTATACCTGCGACGTGGGAGACGCCATCGACCAGGCGATGGAAGTGGGGCGCGAGGGCAACGTGGTGTCCAATTACGCCTCGATCCGCCAGTTGTCTCAGGAGCACAAGGAATTTCCGCTAGACGTGTCCTATTCGGAAAAGAGCATGAAGAAATTTGTGAAAAATACCTGCGGGGAAAAATGCACCAATGCGAAAAATTCCCGCATTAAGATGAAAAACGGCGTTCTGGTGTACACGGAGGAGCGGCAGGGCGTGGCTATCAATGTGGACGCCACCGTGAAGGCCATTCAGGAGGCGCTGCGGGAGCAGGAGGACGCGGGAGTTGTGCGCGTGACGGCCCAGGTGGATCTGCAGGAGCCGGTTGTCACGAAGGAGCTGGCCTCCCGCTGCAAGGACAAACTGGGGAGCTTTTCCACCACCTATAACGCGGGCAATGTGAGCCGCTCGAAAAATCTCGCCAATGCGGCCCGGCTGTTAAACGGCACCGTGGTGTATCCGGGGGAGACCCTTTCGGTCCACGACACCATTTCTCCGCTGACAGAGGAAAACGGCTATTACGACGCGCCCTCTTACAGCAACGGCCAGGTGGTGGATTCAATCGGAGGCGGCGTGTGCCAGGTATCCACGACGCTGTATAACGCGGTTCTCCGCGCGGAGCTGGAGATCGTGGAGCGCAGCCCCCACTCCATGGTAGTCACCTATGTGCAGCCGTCCATGGACGCCGCCATCGCCGGGGATTACAAGGATTTTAAATTCCGCAATAATACCGATGTCCCCCTTTATATAGAGGGGGGAACCGGCACGGGAACGATTTATTTTAACGTGTACGGCGAGGAGACGAGGAGCAGCGACAGAAAGGTGTCCTTTGAGTCCGAGATCATCGAGGAGATTCAGCCGGGAAAGGACAAGATTACCT
>CANRJU010000201.1 GCA_947631075.1 uncultured Lachnospiraceae bacterium | reverse complement strand
GGCATCCCGCGGGGCCTCCATCGGCCACGTCTCCCCGGAGGCGGCTGTGGGCGGCCCGATCGCTCTGATTCACGAGGGCGACATCATCAAGATCAACATTCCGGAGAACACGCTGAACGTGGATGTGCCGGATGAGGTGCTGGAGGAGAGAAGAAGGAACTGGCAGCCGAGAGAGCCGAAGGTGACGACCGGATATTTGCGGCGCTACGCGAACATGGTTACATCCGGCAGCCAGGGAGCGATTTTGAAATAGAAAGAGGTGCATTTATGCAGTTAAATGGATCGCAGATTATCATTGAATGTCTGTTAGAACAAGGTGTAGATACAATTTTTGGCTATCCGGGCGGCGCTATTTTGAATGTGTACGACGAGCTGTACCGCTATCAGGACCGAATCCGCCACATACTGACGTCCCATGAGCAGGGAGCGGCCCACGCGGCGGACGGATATGCCAGAGCGACAGGACGGGTGGGCGTCTGCATGGCGACCAGCGGTCCGGGCGCTACCAACCTGGTGACCGGCATCGCCACCGCCTATATGGACTCCGTTCCATTGGTAGCGATTACCTGTAATGTAAATCTTCCGCTGCTCGGGAAGGACTCCTTCCAGGAGGTGGACATCGCCGGCATTACCATGCCGATCACAAAGCACAGCTTTATCGTAAAGGATGTGGAAAATCTGGCGGCAGTGATGCGCCGCGCCTTCAAGATCGCCCAGACCGGGCGGCCGGGACCGGTGCTCGTGGATGTGACCAAGGATGTGACCGGGGCGATTACGGATTTCGCGCCCCAGACGCCGGACATCATTCCGCGCCAGGTGGACACGATCGACCAGCACGATATCGAAGATGTGCTCAGCGTCATCCGCAAGTCGGAAAAGCCGATGATTTTTGTGGGCGGCGGAGCGGTTATATCCGGGGCGGAGAAGGAACTGGCGGAATTTGTCCAGAAGGTGGACGCGCCCGTTACCGACACGCTCATGGGAAAGGGAGCCTTTGACGGCACCGATCCCTACTACACGGGGATGCTCGGGATGCACGGCACAAAGACCGCCAATCTGAGCGTGACCGAGTCCGATCTTCTGCTTGTTCTGGGAGCGCGCTTTTCGGACCGCGTGACCGGCAACGCCAGCAAGTTTGCCTACAATGCGAAGATCGTGCACATAGACATCGATCCGGCGGAGATCAACAAAAATATTCAGGTGGATTACTCCATTATCGGCGATTTGAAATCGATACTGGAGATTCTCAATAAAAAACTGGAGCAGCAGTTCCACAAGGCGTGGATCGACCGCGTCATGGCGCGAAAGGAAGCTCTGCCCATGACGTACAAGACGGATGTGCTCACGGGGCCGTATGTGGTCGAGAGGGTAAGCGAGATTACGAACAACGAGGCGATTATCACGACGGACGTAGGACAGCACCAGATGTGGGCGGCGCAGTATTACAAGTATCGCAGGCCCAGACAGCTCCTCACGTCGGGCGGCATGGGAACGATGGGCTACGGTCTGGGAGCCTGCATCGGCGCCAAGACGGCCATGCCGGATAAGGTGGTCATCAATATGGCGGGAGACGGGTGCTTCCGCATGAATATGAATGAGATTGCCACCGCCACAAGGTACAATATCCCGATTGTACAGATTATATTTAACAATCACGCCCTGGGCATGGTGCGGCAGTGGCAGACGCTGTTTTACGGCAGGCGCTATTCGCAGACCATTCTGGAGGATAAGGTGGATTACTGCAAGGTGTCCGAGGCGATGGGAGCGAAGGCAATCCGCGTGACGAAGAAGGAAGAGGTGGACGACGCCATCCGCACGGCTACCGAGGCGAATGAGCCCTACGTCATTGAGGTTGTCATCGACCACGACGACAAGGTGTGGCCGATGGTGGCGCCGGGAGCGGCCATCGAGGACTCTTTTGATGAAAAGGATCAGGAAAACCGCGTAAGCAACTAATAAAAGGAGGATTTTGAAAGTGGCTAGAGTATATAACTTTTCAGCAGGTCCGGCGGTGCTGCCGGAGGAGGTACTGAAAGAGGCAGCAGAGGAAATGCTGGATTACAGGGGAACGGGCATGTCCGTGATGGAGATGAGCCATCGCTCCAAGGCATACGATACGATTATTAAAGAGGCGGAGCAGGATCTGCGCGACCTGATGAACATTCCGGACAACTACAAGGTATTGTTTTTGCAGGGCGGCGCTTCGCAGCAGTTTGCCATGATTCCGATGAACCTGATGAAAAATGGCGTGGCGGATTATATCGTGACCGGCCAGTGGGCCAAGAAGGCCTACCAGGAGGCGTGTAAATACGGAAAGGCAGTGAAAATCGCCTCCTCCGAGGACGAGACATTTTCCTATATTCCGGACTGCTCGGACCTTCCGATCGACGAGGACGCGGATTATGTTTACATCTGCGAGAACAACACGATTTACGGAACAAAATACAAGACGCTGCCCAACACCAAGGGAAAGACTCTGGTGGCAGACGTGTCCTCCTGCTTTCTCTCGGAGCCGGTTGACGTGACCAAGTACGGCGTGATCTACGGCGGCGTTCAGAAGAACATCGGACCGGCGGGCGTGGTCATTGTCATCATCCGCGAGGACCTGATTCCGGAGAGCGTGGACGAGAAGGTTCCGACGATGCTGCAGTACAAGATTCACGCGGACGCGCAGTCTCTGTACAACACGCCGCCGGCGTATGGCATCTACATCTGCGGCAAGGTATTTAAGTGGCTCAAGAAGATGGGCGGTCTGGTTGAGATGAAAAAGAGAAATGAGGAGAAGGCAAAGATTCTCTATGATTTCCTGGATTCTTCCAGTCTGTTCAAGGGTACGGTCCGCAAGGAGGACCGCTCGCTGATGAACGTGCCGTTCGTGACCGGAAACGAGGAGCTGGACGCCAAGTTTGTCGCAGAGGCAAAGGCAGCAGGATTTGAGAACCTGAAGGGCCACCGCACGGTGGGCGGCATGAGAGCCAGCATCTATAACGCCATGCCCATAGAGGGCGTGGAGAAGCTGGTAGAATTTATGAAAAAGTTTGAAGCGGAAAATGGAGGACAGTAATGATTAAGGTAAATTGTTTAAACCCGATCGCGGAGTGCGGTCTGGATATGCTGGGAGACCAGTATGAGATCACGGAGAATACCAATGAGGCGCAGGCGATTTTGGTCCGCAGCGCCGTAATGCACGATATGGAGCTGTCCGACAGCCTTCTCGCGGTGGCGAGAGCGGGAGCGGGCGTGAACAATATTCCTCTGGACAAATGCGCGGAGAAGGGCATTGTCGTATTTAATACGCCGGGCGCGAACGCCAACGGAGTAAAGGAACTGGTGATTGCGTCCATGCTGCTTGCAGCCAGGGACATCACCGGCGGAATCCAGTGGTGCAGAGAGAATAAAGACAATGAAAATATCGCGAAGGACGCCGAGAAGGCGAAGAAGGCATTTGCCGGAACGGAGATTAAGGGCAAGAAGCTCGGCATCATCGGTCTGGGAGCAATCGGCGTGCTGGTGGCGAACGCCGCCAACCGTCTGGGCATGGACGTGTACGGGTGCGATCCGTATCTGTCGGTGGAGCACGCGCTGAATATGTCCCGCGACGTGACAATGGTAAAATCCAACGACGAGCTGTATGAGATGTGCGATTATATCACCGTGCATGTGCCGCTTCTGGAGTCCACCCGCGGAATGTTCAACAAGTCGGTGTTTGAGAAAATGAAGGACGGCGTCGTGATTCTGAATTTCTCCCGCGACACGCTTGTGAATGAGGCGGATATGAAGGAGGCGCTTGAGTCCGGCAAGGTCGGAAAGTACATTGTGGATTTCCCGAATCCGACGACGGTCAACCTGCCGAATACGATTGTTACGCCTCATCTGGGAGCTTCGACGCAGGAGTCCGAGGACAACTGCGCCAAGATGGCGGTCAGCGAGATACGGGATTTCCTGGAGAACGGAAATATCCGCAATTCCGTGAATTATCCGAACTGCGACGCGGGCGTGTGCTCGACCGAGGGGCGCATTACCATCGCTCACAAAAATGTGCCGAACATGCTGACGCGCTTTACCGCCCTGTTTGCCAAGGACAACATCAACATTGAGAACATGATGAATAAGAGTCTGGGCAATTTCGCCTACACGATTCTGGACATCTGCTCGGATTCCACCGATGAAGTGGTAAATGAGCTGAAGGCAATGGACGGCGTGATCCGGGTGCGGGTGATTAAGTAATAATTTATAAAATAAAACGAACGGAGAAACCGACAGAGTATGTGGTTTCTCCGTTTTTTATATATCAATTTCTTCTTTTTTGAAAGGAGAATTAAAAGATGCCTGTTCGCTGCTCTATGAGGCAGGCAAAGCGCTCCTTTAAGCAATCGGAAAGATAGGATTCTTCGCACATATCAAGAAAAGTTTTTTTCATCGAAAGAAGGTGGTCCACTATTTTTTCAGCCAAACTGCGTGAAAGATCACATTCATCGGCAAAGACAAAAAAATCCTTTTTATGAATGTTTGTTTTCTTTCCGTTTATGGTAAGGGCAAACTGTTCCGGATCTTCCGGCATGACGACGTTGACCGGGAGGAGGTCGTAGGCCGGGGAAAGCGTATATTGCCCGCTTCCCTCCTCGGTTTCAATGAGAGAGAAGTTTTTTAAGTGCATGTCAGAATTTCCCACAAGAAATGAAAAGACAAGGCGTCGATACAGCTCTGTCATGTCCGGACCGCACTGAAATGAGTACCGTTTTATGATTTTCGCGCATCGCTCGTAGGAGCCCTTGTATTTATCCTGTGTCAGACGCAGGTCAAGCTGGCAGAAGTCCTCCATTGCCAGCATTTTCACCGTATTATGTTCAAAAATGCGATCAATTCTTTTGGTAATGTAGGCAAAGCAGTCCCCGTTTTTTAAAAGAGCGTGCGGCACCGTGGAAATACCGGCGGCATCCGCCATGCACATCACAAGCTGCTCCGCTTCCGGCATGGACTCAAATTCATCCACCTGAGGCTTGAAAATGTATCCGGCAGGGTAATCAACTAATGTAAGTTTAGAATATTCCTTTTCGGATGACAAATGCAGGGACAGTTTTTTTTGGACGCCCGGAACGGCGGAACCCTTCCGAACTGTTTTTTCGGCAAGGAGAGCCAGAGCGCCGGCGTCCATTTCAATTTCCGGCATATGTTCTGTTCCAAAAAAACGCTCTATGCATGATGTATGCCATCCATTTTCCGCTGAGGCGTGATTCAGCGGCTTTCCACAGCACAGACAATTCATATATATTCCCCCTGTA
>CANRJU010000200.1 GCA_947631075.1 uncultured Lachnospiraceae bacterium | reverse complement strand
CGGTACACAGAGGACTGGAAAGGGGCGGAGCATTGTATCGCTCATGATATGGACGGCCTGCAGCAGCTGAAAGGCTCAAAATATTTTCAGAGTGATGCTTCCGGCATTTATAAAGAAGTAAAAAGCGAACTGGATCAGGGCACACTGCTCCTGTTCTGTGGCACGCCATGCCAGGCTGTAGCCTTGAAGGCTTATTTAAAAAAGGATTATGAAAATTTATACACGATGGATTTTATATGCAGGAGCATCAATTCTCCGCTGGCATTCCGAAAATATATTGAGGAGCTGGAAGAATCATATGATTCCCCTGTTGTTGAGGTCCATCTGAAAAATAAAAAATATGGATGGCAGAGCCTGGCTTCCCAGGTTAGATTTGCGAATGGACAGGAAAGCATCCGTGATAAAAATACCGATTGGTGGGTGAAGGGTTTCATTTATAATGATTTATATACCCGGGATTCCTGCTTTCATTGTCTGTATAAAAAACTGCCGAGGATGGCGGCTGATTTTACAATCGGGGATTTCTGGGGAATTACGGGACAGAGTGAGGAAGATATGTTTAAAGGGATATCCGTGGTGATGTTAAATTCGGATAAAGGAAGGGAACTTTTCGAGAAAGTGAGGGACAGGTTTGAAGCGAAGGATCATTCACTGAATTCAGTTTTGCCGGGCAATCTTGCTTTGCTGAAAAATCCGGTTGAATCGGCTGAGAAAAGCAGGGAATTTTTCCACATGATTCAGAGCGCTTCATTTAGCAATGCGGTGAAGGAATGCATTGTATTGCCAGGAAAGAAGAAACTGAGGGATAAAGTGAAACCTGTTTTACGAAAAGTGAAGCCTTTGTGCAAAGCGATGTTAAGCTCCCAAATTTCTTTTCGCAAATATTTATATTATAATTATTTGAGCAAAAATATAGAAAGAAAAGGCAGCGCCAAAATCATTCCATATAAAAACGCAATACTGAATCTGGAAAAAGGTTCGAAAATAATTCTGTATGGCGACAGAAATCTGGAATTTGGATTCAATAAGTTAAAAGGTTCAAGGAGCGAGACCCATGTCAGGCTGAACAGAAACGCTGTTTGGAATGCATACCATGGAGGGCTTTTGTTTTATAACACTGTTTTGGAAGTAAAGGAGGAGGCTGTGCTCAACACAGGATTCTTCAGTGCCAATGGAGGAAGTGTTATTATTGCGGCAAAGAGTATTACTTTTGGTGAAGATGTTATGATTGGAAGAAATGTGATTGTTTATGACAGTGATTTCCATCAACTGAAAGATGCCCATTATAATATGATAAATCCGGCGGAACCAGTCATTATAGAAGATCATGTTTGGCTGACAAGTAATATAACGGTATTAAAAGGTGTTACGATTGGAAAGGACAGTCTTATTGCGGCTACAACCGTGATTAATAAAGATGTTCCCTGTCATAGCATTATAGCAGGCAACAGTTCCGGACGGGTAGTCAAGGATGAGGTAAATTGGAGCCGAGAGAGTGTTCAATAGGTAAGTCTTGATTGTTTTAATATGTGTATCTTTGTTTTTTACGCGTGATACATTGCATATGGATAAAAGAGACCCATAGAAAGCTTCTTATATACTACTAGAAGTGGTATGTTGTCACTCTTTGTCCTTTTGGATAGGTTATAAAGCTTTATCATTCGCCATAGTTTGATTTTTCGTGCATCCTTACAATTTATCTATGAATCTATCTGGTGTAATTTGGAAATTGATGTCTGAAATCAGTGATAGATGACAAGAAAAAAGAAAATGCACAATACAGCAAAGACGATTAGTGCTAAAGGTATAAATTTGCGTGGCTTTGTTTTAGAATATCGTTATAACGGGCGGGATTTACGGTATTAGCCCAGCCATTGTTGAAGTGTCTTGCTGTGAAACGGATAAAATGCTCCTCGAGTTGACGAGAGGAGAGATTGGCTGAATGGCCCCGAAGGAACATGGGAGCATATCTTAAACATTTGTTCTGCCGAAGGATTAATGGTTTTGCAAGAAGAAATCGCAGAACTTGTCATTTTTATGTGCAGCGATAGGGGGGATAATATGGTTGTGAGCATTGTCGCTTGTGACGACGAAGAAAGATTGTTGTAGATTTGCATTTTTAATTTTGAGTAGTTTTGGAAAGTCGCCTAGTGTATTGTACTGCCCAAATATATGCAAAATAAGCTTTATGAAGAATTAGAGATTTGTTGAGTGGGTACTATTTAGCTATTCACACCATTAGGTGTTGAAGATAAAAATATATCGGAGAGATATATTGACAAATTTTAAAAATTTAGGAGGATAAAAATGATTTACATTAATGAAAAAATCAAGAACACAATCCGTGTACCACAGCCTGAAGGTCGAGGGGCATACATTCGCCTCGATCAGAACGAGAATCCCGATGGGGTGCCAAAGTGGTTATTTGATTCCGTTATGGAAAAAGTAACCCCCGAATTTCTGTCAATTTATCCTGAGGAAACTGTTCCGACCGAAAAGTATGCCAAAATGCTCGGACTTGAAAAGGAAAACGTTACCCTGACCGATGGCAGTACTGTGGGAATGGGATATGTCATTAAAGTTTTTGGACAGCCGGGCAAGGACATTCTTTGTGTAACTCCGTCATTTGCTATGTATGAAGTTTATGCCGAAATGATAGGCATGAAGGTCAGAAACCTTAAATATGAAAAAGACTTTTCATATAAAATCGAAAATACATTAAATGCTATAAATGAGAATACAGGTATTGTTGTTCTTGTTAATCCTAATATGCCAATAGGAAACGTTTACAGTAAAGAGGAGATAATCAGTGTCATCAACAAGGCGAGGCAGTTTGGTATTGCTGTTATCATAGACGAAGCCTATTATTATTTTTATGATGAATCTTCTATTGACTTGATAAAGAAATATGATAACGTTTTTGTCCTTAGAACTTTTTCAAAAATGCTGTCCATTCCATCGCTTAGACTTGGCGTTATCATGTCGTCCCCTGAGAATATCAAGAACTTAAATAATTACAAACCTCACTATACGGTCAATTCCATCGCTCTTTTGTTTGCTGAAGCTATTGTCGACAATCATGACAGATTGCTTTCCGAGTTGCAGGAGCAGTATCTTGAGGGTAGAGAATATGTAATGAAGGCTCTGAATGACAATAGATATGAAACCATTCCGTCCCAGGGCTGTTATGTCTGCATAAAGCCTAAGTACAAGACTTCAAGAGAGCTTACCGATTTGCTTCAGGAAAACGGCATACTGATTCTCTGTGGAAAGGGTGAACTCACCGGTTGGCTCAGGCTTACCATTGCTCATAAGAAGTATATGGAGTTGTTCATAAACAATCTTCTTAAAATTGATAAGGAATAATCAAACAGCTATGAAAAACTATGTAATTCTCTTAGCCGGAGGCGTTGGCAAACGCATGGGTTCCTCTACCCCGAAGCAATTCATGGAAGTATCTGGCAAGCCTATCATTGTGTATTCCATCGAAAATTTCCAGCGCAATTCGCAAATTGATAAAATCGTCGTAGTATGCGTGAAAGACTGGATAGATCGGTTCAAAGAAATCGTTGCAAAATACTCGCTCACAAAAGTTGAGTGGATAATCGAGGGTGGCTTAACAGGCCATGACTCAATCCGCAATGGTGTTTTTTTCCTGAAAGATAAGCTCTGTCAAGATGATTTTATCGTTGTTCATGACTCCGTCAGACCGATTCTTCCGCAGAAAGCTATTGATGAAGTGATACGTGTCGCCCATGAAAAGGGGAACGCTTCGTCATCGATTGTCTGCCACCCGCCAATCGTTTATACCGAGGATTTTGAGTCAGGGATAGCCGATGTCGACCGAGAGCACGTCATGCTCACTGCATCGCCTCAGGTGTTTAAATATTCTTTGGCACTGAAATTCTATGAACAGGCGGAGCAGGCAAACCGGCACGATTTTACATTCACAAGCTCGCTTCTGATACATTGTGGCGAAAGAGTTTACTTCGCAAAGGGCACGACAAGCAACATAAAAATCACAACAAAAGCGGATCTGGCTTTGTTTGAAGCTTTGCTTAAAGTTCCTGAAGAACTTCTTTATGACTAAGAAATATGTGAATGAAGAAAGGACAGCGTTATGAATTGTTCGGAATATTTAGTGGATTTTCTGATTAAACACAATGTGACCGATGTTTTCGGATATGCTGGTGGTTATATTGTCCCGTTTATGGATGCGCTCTATCTTAGGCGTGATGAGATAAAAACGCATGTCTGTTATAACGAGCAGGGTTGTGCTCTTGCTGCTGACGGATATGCAAGGACATGCGGAAAAATAGGTGTATATTTTACGACATCTGGTCCCGGCGCTATAAATGGACTCGGAGGATTGGCTGACGCTTGGTTTGACGGATTCCCTGTTATGGGCATATGCGGAAACGTCCCGACAAACGAGATGAAAGGATTTTCCGGAATAAGGCAGAATGGTTTTCAGGAGATGGATATAGTTTCCATGACAAGAAATATCACAAAATATTCCGTGATTGCAAACAGTAGCGAGGGCTTTCCCGACGTGGTAAGCCGGGCATATAATATGGCGCTGCTCGGAAGGAAGGGAGGTGTGATAATTGATTTTCCACTCGACATACAGCAAACCGATATTGCTTGCAGGTAACGGCGTGAGAAGTGCCGGAGATGAAGCCGTCAATATGCTTCATGAATTTGTAAGAAAAACAAATATTCCAGTCCTTACGACAATGAACGGTGTCGATCTTACCCAGGATGATTTACATATAGGGTTTATTGGAACTCACGGTAATCGAGTTGCAAACATGATTTTAAATGAGTGTGATTTGGTGGTATCAATAGGCGCGCGTCTCGGGATACGTCAGATTGGAAGATTCGCAAAAAAATTTGCTCCTAAAGCGGATTTGGTACGTTGCGATATTGATGAATACGAGCTGAGCCGCGATATAAAGCCAAATGAGAAAAAATACCACACCGACGCGCGTGACTTTTTAAGAAAGATTCTTGATGAGAACGTTAGGGATTACTCAGTTTGGCGAAATCAATGCCTTGAAGCCAAAAATGTTCTGTCTGCGTATGATTTACAGCCAGGAAACAGAGCAGTCGAGAAAATAGCCTCGTTTCTCCCGAAAGATCCGATTGTTGCGGTAGATGTCGGCATGAATCAGTGCTGGTGTGCGCAGTCTTTAGTACTGAAAGGTAGTGTTGGAAGAATCCATCTCAGTGGCGGATACGGGACAATGGGCTGTGGTCTGCCATATGCGATAGGCTCTTGCATAGCTGCAGGAAATAAACCAGTTTACTGCATCGTA
>CANRJU010000199.1 GCA_947631075.1 uncultured Lachnospiraceae bacterium | reverse complement strand
TGTCTTGTCAGGGAAATTTTCTTTTCCGCACGCCGTATGTTATTCAAAAAATCCAACATGAATATATTGCCTCCGTTACCGGCTCAAACGCCGATTCTTAAAATAGCTGCCCGAGATATTTAACATTATACCACTAAAAGGTGAAGAAATCTACCTTCCGTTAATACGGTTAGCCGAATTTTTTAAGCCTCCGTCCAATTCAAACAGAAAACGCCCCGGCGATTCATTCCCCGCCCGGAGCGTTGCTGTTTGCTGTCCATGCCGATCTTAAAGAAAGGCGCAAACACGCCGTTTTATGAACCGCCCCCGCGAAAAGGCGAGGGCGGAATTTTATTTTATCCCCGATAGCTCCTTATATTTTTGCTTCGTTGCTTCGCCGCCGCGAATGTGGCGCTCCTGTTTATTTATGTCTAAGATCACCCGGACTTCCCTGTATAGCGCCGGCCGGACTTTTTTTAACCGCTCGCTGACGTCTTTATGTATGGTCGTCACAAATTAGAACGGTACTGTCGAGCCCCAAATCCCCGAAAAGCCGCAGGTAAATATCCACGTTGCCGTCCTTATCGACCTCGATTTTCTGGATTATCCGCTTTAGCTGCGCGTTTGTCATACTGCGCAGGTCGGTGATGCTCTCAATCTCCTTAAACGTGTTGTTGAGGATATTTTCGAGCTGCTCGCTGCGGGTGATATGATATGAAACCATCTTCAGCTCGTTTTCAAGCCGCTCTAATTCCTTAAGCGACCCGCCGAGCTTCTCATTCAGCTCCTTGCGGGAGATGATTTCGTCGGTGAACATGTCCATATATTTTTTGCGTGTCTTTTCGAGCTTTGAAATCTTTGCTTTCAGCTCTTTTTCAAGATTAGCGTTTTCATCTTTCGCCTTGTAGACCCGCTCAAACTCGCTTACTACGCGGCGTATGACATTCTTTTTGTCCTTGAGAAGTCCTGCAAAATACTCCTCAAGAGCGTTAATAAGCTCGTCCTCATCGACGGCAACCGCGTTCGGGCAGCTTTCTGCGCCCTGCATATTATGCCCCGAGCAGACCCAGCGCACATAGGTGTTTTTGTATGTCCTGACCATTCGCCGAAACGACCAGCCGCAATGCTTGCACTTTATCAGCGTTGAAAACAGATACTGATTGCTGTGCCGCTCGCTTGTGAATTTAAAGGTTTTGCTCCTCTCGCCGAGGATTTTCTGAGCCTCGTCAAAGACATCAGGCTCGATGATTCCAAGCTCCGACCTTTCGACGACTATCCATTCCTCAGAATCCTTGTCGGTGCGCTTGCCTGTCAGAAAGTCGGAGACCTCCTGCTTGCCGTTGATAATCTTGCCGGTGTACAGCTCGTTTGTGAGAATACGGCAAATCGCGTTCTGGCTCCACTGGCAGTCGCGCTTTGTGCGCAGCTTTCGCTCATTGAGCATCGATGCGATTTTCGACGCTCCGTATCCGTCTTTGGTGTACCATTTAAAAATCTGCCGAACAACTTCGGCTTCTTCCTCGTTTATAGTAAGATTGAAATAGTCGCCGATAGTCTTGTCATAACCGTAGACGAAATTCGGCACCCGACCTTTTTCGGCGTTTATCTTCTTGCCGAACTTCACGCGCTTCGAGGTATTGTTGCTCTCCTCCTGCGCGAGCGCTCCGAAAACAGTCAACACAAACTCGCTGTTGCCCATGCTGGTCATATTTGCGGTCAGAAACTGCGTTTCAATGCCCATCGCTTTCAGCTTGCGGATATTCTGCAAAAGATCTACGGTGTTTCTCGCAAAGCGGGAAATGTCCTTGACGACGACCATCTGGAAAAGCCCGTGCTCGGCGTCCGACATCATCTGAAGAAATTCCCTGCGGTTTTTAGTCTTTGTACCTGAAATTCCCTCGTCGGCATAGAGCCTGACAAGGTTATCGCCGGTTTTTTCGCAGTATTCCGAAAAGAAGGATTTCTGCGCTTCAAGGCTGTTGAGCTGATCTTCCTTATCTGTCGAAACTCGGCAGTATGCGGCAATATTCATCATAATACCTCTCTAATTTGAAAATGACATTCCGTTACAACCATTATATCACAGCAAAAAATAAAATGCAAGAGGGAAAACCGCTCGGGAGTGTCCCATCCGCCCACATTTAAGCCCAAAGCAGTTAATGGAAAGCGATTAGTAGCGGCGAATCATCAGGCAATAATTTTTTATAATGTGGTCGTTTGGGACACTCCCAACCGCTCCGTCAGGCAGAGCGGTTCTTTTTGTTTTTCAAAACAGTTTCCCTCATCTTCGCTTCCATGACAGCCCGTTCAGCTTTCGGCATATTAGCAGCAACAAGCTCTTTGAGAATGTATTCAGCGGCAACACCCGCCGGATTGGGGTCGTGGAAGCGGAAGTTAAGCTTTTTCTTCACGGCGGTGCCTCCAATCATATTATTTCAGAAATATGATATACAGCTGAGATTTTGCGAAAATACGAAACGCAGAGCAGCCGTCTGACTACTCTGCGTTTAAGTTTTACATTTATATAACATAATTTTAAGGGTGTGTATTACATTTACACACCCTTGCTCCTATTGTCCCCTTACAGAGGGGCTATCATTTATGCTGTTGTCTGCGTTTCTTTTCACATCTTTTATTGTAAGCCTATAATGATGCATTTGAAAGATACCGCTGTGACTTATTTGATATGACTGAGGATAAATAATATTTTGCCGTAACTCTTGACTGAAATAAGGCGCGTTGGAAGCAGCAAATATCCTGTTTTCTTTATCGTATTTGTGGAACTCATATTTTGAGATATAGTCATATATCTCCCAACTCGTCGCTGTCATGTAAACTCTGATGACGGCGTGGAACACAGAGGGAATATACTTGAGGAGCATATGGCAGAATTCGTTGAACTCCGCATCGGCATACAGAAAATGGATTTCGTCAAATACCGCATATTTGACGGTTTTACTCCACTCAAAAATATCCTGAGCTCTATCACTGGCAATGGAGTGAACTCCGAAGGTTTTTTCCAAATACAGATCAGGATTAAAAAGCTTATACATACCCTGATAGGTAGTTACGCATACCGGTCCTATCATTGTGGTTTCTTTAGCAATTTCTTCTTGCCTTAGGTTATTTAAATAGTCTGGGTCAATACTTCTGATTACTTCGTAAATGTGCCGCTTTTGCTGCATACTGAGAGCTATTCTGTTGCTTACGATAAGAACGCCGCGATCTTCAGCGATTGCGTCGGGAATCAGCTTTTCGTAGACAAAAGTGCTCTTGCCGCTGCCGGTCGGAGCGTCGATAAAGATCGGACGAGGAGTAATCCATTTCTTATATTCATCTCCTATGACAGAAGAGACATTAGAATAATTCGAATGCGTTACTATGTCCGGATGCTTTACTAAGTAAAAGCCACTGTCTTTGTTGGAATCTTCATATAGGTTCGGTTTATTCGTGGTAGCCATAAAATACCTCCTTTAGTAAATTTAAGTAAAAAATAAAACTAAACCAAACACACAGGTAAAAAGAAAGGAGCAATGAGACATGATAGTGAGAAACGTTATTCATAGGTCAGTCCCCGTGGTCGAGTGCCGCAGGGATTGCATTAAAATGCAAAGCACAACGAAAGGCGTTGCTGAACCGGCAATGCAGAACAGCTCAAACAATGCAGAACAGTACTCGCCGGAGCCGCGTTCGCCGATTGGCAGCACACTCGATCTTATATTACCACGTCAGGCGTATTCAGACACAAGCCCGTATGCACTTTCATTGCAGCTTCTTCAAATTTATGGGATAAGAAGATATAAAGGAAAATTTTACCTATATAAGGGCAGTCACTACGAGTTCGTGGATGACGAAACGATGCGGCAGATGATTGCCTCAACATTCATCGGTCTTGTCGAGGCAAACGGAAACTCCGGGTTCGTAGAGTCGGTGATGTCAGAGCTCAGGTGCAACCCGAGCATCGTCGTGACAGAGTCCTCCATATGCAGAACCGCGGCGGCATTCCGAAACTGCCTCTTCGATCTAACAACACTTTTGCCTGTTCCGCCAAATAAAAATTGCGTGACTTTTTTCTCAATCGAAGCAAATTTCGTGCCGGACGTCTTTTACAACGAAACCGTACGTGCGTTTTGCACGCCGACATGTGATGGATTTTTGATGAGAATATCCGGCGGCGACACAATGCTCATAAGCCGCATTTGGGAAATGTTGGGATACATTATCACCCCGGACAACTTCGGCAGAGCCTTCTTTGTTCTTCAGGGGGTGCCGGCGAGCGGCAAATCGACGATTGAAAGACTGCTGGTGCGTATGTTCTCGCGCGGCTCGGTGTTCAAGGTAAACGGAGAAGAGCTCGGAACCAAGTTTGTCTTTCAGGGCTTGGAGAACAAGGCAGTGATAATCATCTCGGACATGCCCGACAAAAGCATATCCAGAGCAGGCGCGTCGGCTATCAAAAAGATAACCGGACGTGACGTCATAAGCTCAGACGTCAAACATGGAGATCGGACTCAGTTTGAAACAAATGCCAAAATATTGTGCCTTACAAATTATCAATTTTCCGGCGACTGTTACGACCAGGCACTTTACGACAGAGCGGTCACTGTTCCGTTCCGATACACCGTGCCGAAGGAGGCACAGGATACAATGCTTGATGAGAAACTCGCTCGGGAGATTGACAACATCGCCACAAAGGCGCTGTCTTATTATATCACACTGGTTGGAAATCACTACCGGTTTTCCGGCAGTTATGCTCTCAATGAGTGTATCCAGTCGAGCGTGCTGCCGGAGGTGACGCTCAGAACGATGATCTACAACTTCGTGAGAGACTATTTCATCGCCGATTCTGAGGGTGTCGTCTCTACCCTCGACGCTTATGACGTTTTCCGTAAACGCTTCGGGAGTAACATAGATATTACCAGATTTTCGGAAAACCTCCGACTGGCAGCGGAAGAACTGTTCGGTGCGAAGAAGATCAAAATCAGGTTTAACCCGAGCGAAAATCCGAGAAACGCTATGCAAGGTCTGGAAATAAAAAGTTGATTTGGTCGGAACGCCGGAACAAATAGAAAAATTTGGAATAAATCCTGCAAACGTCGTAAAATAGCGGTTTTACAGCCAATAAAAAGTTGCGCAAATCCGTAATATATGTCTCGCACAATAAAACCTCACAGCACTCCTAACATTTCGGTATTCAACCGAAAGGAGATAGCCAATGGAATATTTTGTAAAGCATGGACATATGATTGACCAAGAGCAAAGGAGGCGGCCGCTGTGAAGAAAAAATTGAATTTCAGGTTCCACGACCCGAACCCGCCGGGGGTCGCCGCGGAGTACATACTGAAAGAGCTGATCGAGGCGAA
>CANRJU010000198.1 GCA_947631075.1 uncultured Lachnospiraceae bacterium | reverse complement strand
TCGATGCCCGGCAGCATGATATCCAGCAGGCACAGATCGTATTCGCCTTTCTGAATCCGGTCCGCCCCCTCCAGGCCGTTGACAGCCACGTCGCAGGAATATCCGGCATTTTGCAGGCTCATGCAGATCAGATGGGCGATGGGCTCCTCGTCCTCCACAACCAGAATTTTATTCATATTTTTTCCTCCTTACACAATATTGGCGGTGTATTACCATGATAAGGTATCGTTGATATAATACCCATGACATTATATTGGCGATATGGTATCAATGATAGACCATATCGTTATTTCTCCCCCTTATTATACCACAAGTGTATCGGGATTGTATCAAAAAAAAGAGAAAGTTTTCCTTTTTTTTTGAAAACTTTCTCTTTTTTAACTTCTTAAAATTCTATCTGTCCGATTTTATCAATCGGTAATCGTGATTTTCTCAATCACCGGCTGCTTGTCCGGGGCCACAAGACCGTTTCCGTCCGTGTCCACCGCTTCCTTACAGATTTTATCGACAATATCCATGCCCTCGGTCACTTTCCCGAAAGCCGCGTACTGTCCGTCCAGATAGGTGGAATCCTGCTGCACGATAAAAAACTGGGAGGACGCGCTGTCGGGATCCTGGGCGCGCGCCATGGACATAACGCCCCTCACATGGGAAATGTCATTTTTCACGCCATTGGCCGAAAACTCTCCCTTGATGTTCTCATCCGAACCGCCGGTTCCATTTCCGTCCGGGTCGCCGCCCTGCATCATAAATCCGTTGATGATGCGGTGAAATGTCAGTCCGTCGTAGAAGCCGTCCTTGGCCAGCTTGACAAAGTTTTTCACGGTAATGGGTGCCGTGTCGCCATCCAGTTCAAATTGAAGCGTTCCGTAATCCTTTATAACAATTTCTCCGTGAACCGTTCCCATTTCTTTTTTCTCCTCCTTTTTTTCCGTCTGCTTTCCGCCCGTATTTTCAGCATTTCCGGCGTCCCCGGCATCGGATTGACAGGCTGTCAGTCCGAACAGCACGAGCAGGCACACAAGCAGGCGCATACATTTTTTCTTCATTATGCCCTCCTAAAAATCACCGGTCCGCGCACAGACAGCGCGCGGGGACCGGTGAAAAATTGTCTTTTACTTTACGAAAAGCCGGCTGTCGGATCAGCCTGCGGCCGCCGTTTTCTCCCCCGGCGAGCCTCCGCCCTCTTTCTTGCTGATCTTCTTGCCCTTCTTCTTCATAGAAGCGAATATTGCCTGCAATACGATGAAGAAGCACAGCAACGCGGAGAGCACGATGCGCACCCACCAGCTGGAAAGGGTTCCCTGGGTAGTGATCAGACTGGTGATCGTACCCTTGATCAGCACGCCGAAAAGCGTTCCCACTACGGTACCTACACCTCCGGAAAGAAGCGTTCCGCCGATAACCGCCGCGGAGATGGCGTCCATCTCAAGTCCCTTCGCCTGCTCCACGAATCCGGCGCAGCTGTTTAAGCAGAACAGGAATCCGCCCAGTCCTGCCAGAAATCCGTCCAGGATATACGCCTCGAATTTCGTCTTTTTGACATTCAGGCCCATCATCATGGCGCTCTGCTCGTTGCCGCCGATCGCGTACAGCTTGCGGCCGAACTTGCTGTATTTCAGCATAATCGCGATGATGATCACCACGAGGATCGCGATAATCACGGACGGATAAATATACGCCGGAATGAATTTTCCCCGTCGGCTGGTCGTTCCAAAGGGCATATTGATCTTGTAGGTCGCCCATTTGTTGAACAGCTCATTTTTTATGGAAATCATATCCACGCTGACCACGGCCGTGAGACCGCGTCCCAGAAACAGGCCCGCCAGCGTTACGATAAAGGGCTGTATTTCCAGGTAGGCAACCAGATATCCCTGCAGAAGGCCGAACAGTAGTCCGATTCCCAGCGAGAAAATCAGCGCCATGTAGGGATTCATGCCCTTATTCTCCATGGTGTAGGCGGATACCATACACACGAGCGCCGTCACCGATCCCACGGAGATGTCGATTCCGCCGGTGATCATTACCAGGGTCATGCCGCATCCAATGACGATCAGTCCCGCATTGGAAATAAACAGATTCAAGAACATCTGGGGTTTCGCAAATCCCTGATCTTTAAAAACAATCATGCCGGCCACGTACATTACTACGAACGGCAGGATGGTGATCATGAAAAGAAAGGTATTGCTGTTAAATTTCTTCGTTGGTTTTATTGCTTTTGCCGCCATTACTGCTCACCTCCCTGTGTCGCTGTCTTTGCCGACTGTCTCTTTGCTTTCAGATTCTGGAACATTCTCTTATATACCGGGCTCTGCAGCACTACGATGATGATTACCACCACAGCCTTGTACACCGGCATCTGCTCGGAAGGAACGCCGAACGCGAGAAGCGTCGTGGTCAAGGCCTGGATCGTATACGCGCCGATAATGGAGCCCGCCAGGCTGAACTTACCGCCGCCGAGCATGTTGCCGCCCAGGGCAACCGCCAGGATGGCGTCCATCTCCAGATTCAGTCCGATGTTGTTGGCGTCCGCCGAATAGATCCGCCCGGAATTGACTACGCCGGCAAGGCCTGCGAGAAGTCCGCAGATCACATAGGCCAAAAACTTAATGGTCGTAGAGTTGAGGCCGACTAACCGGGACGCGTTGCTGTTTACGCCGACGCTCTCAATGTACAGTCCCAGCGCCGTCTTGTTCAGCACCAGCCATGCCACGAGCACCGTCGCAACGGCAAAGACAATCGGCGTGGGGATAATGCCCAGATACGCGCCTATTCTCTGATAGGACTCCACGCGGACATAGGTAATCTGTCCCGCTGTCACCAGCTGGGCGATACCGCGGCCCGCCGTATATAAAATCAGTGTGGCGACCATGGGCTGTATGCCCAGATTGGCCACCAGAAAGCCGTTAAAGGCTCCGCACACGCCGGCAACCAGAATACCCGCGATCGCCGCGATGATAATCGGCATCGCCAGAGTCTCCGTGCTGACCTCGCCGCCGGAGAGCATCTGACAGCACACGGCCGCCGCTACCGCCATCACGGCGCCCACGCTGATATCCTGTCCGCCGGATGCCGCCGTTACAAGCGTCATGCCCACTGCCAGGATCACAAGCTCCGAGGCGCGGTTAATAACCGTGATGGTCCAGCCGGAAAGGTGTCCGTTCTCTATTCCTATGCTAAAGAAATCCGGCGTCTTAATGACATTGACTACAAGCACCAGCAAAAGACATACCACAGGCATGAACAGCTGATGGCCCGTAATCTTGTGGAAATCAAAACCGCTTTTCTTTGTATCAGTCATTGCTGTCACCTCCTGCGATTGCTTTCATGATGGATTCCTGCGACAGCTCGTCGCTGCCCAGCTCTCCTACCTTTTTACCGTCCCTCAGAACCGCCATGCGGCTGCAGGTACGCAACATCTCCTCGACCTCGGAGGAAATGAATGTGACTGCCTTGCCCTGATCGGCAAGCTGCAGTACCAGCTTCTGAATCTCCGTCTTGGTACCGATATCGATACCGCGGGTCGGCTCATCCAGAATCAGGTAGTCCGGATTGGTCAGAAGCCATCTTCCGATGATGACCTTCTGCTGGTTTCCACCGGAGAGGCTCTTGATCGGAGTCTCGCGGCTCGCCGTCTTCACCTGCAGAATCTTGATGTATTCATCCGCGAATTCTTCCATCTGCTTCCGGCTCAAAAGCTTGAACATGCCGCGCTTTGCCTGCAGCGCGATAATGATGTTCTCGCGCACGGACAGATCGGCAAAAATACCTTCCTTCTTGCGGTCCTCCGGCAGATAGGCCATGCCCGCCTTCATGGCGTCCAGAGGCGTGTTGATCTTCACCTCCTGGCCCTTTACCTTCAGCGTGCCGCTGTCCGCCTTATCCGCCCCATAAATGGCCCGGACAAGCTCCGAACGCCCGGATCCGAGAAGGCCGGTCAGGCCGATGACCTCGCCCTTGTTGATCGTGATGTCAAAGGGACGGATCGTGCCGGTGTGGCCGATTCCCTGCGCCTCGATCAACGGCTCCAGCTTCTGGTCGTCATGCTGATGCTCGCTCTTGATATCCGCCAGATCGTCAAAATCCTTGCCCATCATCTTGGACACTAACTGCACGCGCGGGAGATTCTCGATCTCATACTCGCCCACCAGGGTACCGTTCCGGAGAACGGTGATGCGGTCGCACACCGCGTAGACCTGCTCTAAGAAATGGGTAACAAAGATAATTCCCACACCCTCGGATTTCAATCTGCGCATCAGTACGAACAGCTTCTCCACCTCGTCGTCATCCAGAGAGGACGTCGGCTCATCCAGAATCAGAACGCGGCACTTCATATCCACCGCTCTGGCGATGGCGATCATCTGCTGGATGGCGATGGAGCACTCGTCCAGGCTCTGGGTCGGCGACACGCGGATGTCTAAGCTCTCCAGTACCTCCTCGGACTTGCGGTTCATGGTCTTCCAGTCGATCATGCCGAACTTCCTCGGCTCGCGGCCGATAAAAAGATTCTCCGCCACGGTCAGGTTGGGGCAGAGGTTGACCTCCTGGTACACTGTACTGATTCCGTTGTTCTGGGCATCCTGGGGAGAATGGTTCACAATGCTGCCGCTCCCCTCCATCTGGATTTCTCCGCCTTCCAGATCGTAGACGCCGGTCAGAACCTTAATGAGCGTGGACTTCCCCGCTCCGTTCTCCCCCATCAGCGCGTGAATCTCACCCTCGCGGAGAGTAAAATCCACATTGGACAGCGCCTTTACACCGGGAAAAGTTTTGCTGATATTTCTCATGGTCAATACTACTTTTTCGCTCATTTTTTCCCTCCTTACATATAGTTTTTTGCATAAAAAGGGCGTGTCATAAATATCCCTGCAAAATAAATTACGACACGCCCCCTGGGTCAATACTATTTTAAATTAGTATTTGCGGCCACTGATTACTTCATCTGTAACAACTGTTACTTCATACTCCTGTCCGTCAACCGTTACAGACTTAACGGTGTCATCATATGCGAACATCTGCTCATCAACGAACGCCTTCTTCTCAGGCGTCTCGCCAGCCTCGAGCTGCTTGATGATTGCCTCTACACGGGGTCCGTGCAGCGGGTTACACTCGGTGTTCAAAAGAATCTTGCCGTCTTTTACGTCCTTCAGACCTGCGTTGGTGCTGTCGAAGGAGAATACGATCATGCTGTCGTCCTCGCCGTTGCCAACCTTCTTGCCGGCTGCCTCGATCGCGTCGATAGCGCCAAATGCCTCATTGTCGTTCTCGCAGTAAACAACATCCATGTCGTCGTACTTCTTCAGGAAGGACTCCATAACCTCCTGGCCCTTGGCCTGTGTGAACTCACCGGTCGTCTTCTCAAGAAGCTCCCAGTTGGAGTTCTCTTTGAGTCCTGCCTCAAGTCCGTCTGTACGTCCGATCTGAGCGGATGCGC
>CANRJU010000197.1 GCA_947631075.1 uncultured Lachnospiraceae bacterium | reverse complement strand
ACTATATAGATATTTTGAAAAAATATAAGGTGCCGCCCATGTCCATTGAGATTGAGCTGACAGAGTCGCTGTTCTACAACGATCTGAATTCGCTCAACGAGCTGGTGAACCAGATTCACGAGGCGGGGCTGTCCTGTTCCATCGATGATTTCGGCAGCGGCTATTCTTCTCTGAATATGTTAAAGGACGTGAAGGTAGACGCCCTGAAGCTGGACCGCGTGTTCTTCTCCAGCACGGAGAACGACCAGCGGGGGAAAGACGTCGTGCAGAGCGTTATCAAACTGGCACAGGCGCTGGATCTGCACACCATTTCGGAGGGCGTCGAGGACAGAGACCAGGTGGATTTCTTAAAGGAGATGAACTGCGATCTGATCCAGGGCTTTGTTTTTGCTAAGCCGATGCCTGTACCGGAATTTGAGCGCGCCGCTTTTGGCGCGGGGGAGTGATTTCCTCTACAGGTAGAGCCGTTTGTGGTCGCGGTAGCGGCTGCGGCGGTACAAAATTTCATGATAGAGTACGACCTCGATGAGATTCCGAAAGAGTTTTTTATCCTTCGGCATATCATCGGGGTATTTTTTTTCAAATTCTCTGGCAATGCCTGAGGCGGTAATCTGAAGGGTGGTTTTATCCGGATAGAGGTCGAACATCAGGCTGCCCTCGTATTCCATCTGATCGCAGATTTCCTCCACAAATTCACAGATTTTGCGGGTGACGTCCGGATACAGATATTTTAAGTAGGCATTGTCCTCCTCTAACTCCCACAGCTTCATGCTGCCATTGAGCGGCTGCATGCCGGGGATGGCGGGAGATTCGGGGAACTGAAAGAAATAGGGATTGTCGTATCGGTTCATGGGTAAACTCCAGATGGTTTTATTCCTTATTATATGCCGGGAGAAAATTTATGTGTCTGCCTGCGGCCTGCATGATGTAAGGTTTATCCTGCGTGATATAAGGTTTAACTTGCGTGGCGCAAGGTTGGGCTTGCGTTTTTTGGAAAAAGCCGTTACAATAAATATACTATGATACGGGAGCGAAAGGCATTTTGCTTTCATGATATCACGGAAATACAAAGCGTTTTTAGGAAATGAGGCTGGTTATGGTTAAGTATATATATAAAATAGTAGGTCTGATTATGATTTTCGCGGGCGCGCTGTTTTTTTTCGGACGGCAGATGGAGACGGACGTCAGCGACGCGGGCTCCAGCGTGGAGATGGGGGAGGAGACGTTTCCCGTCGTGACGATGATGACCCAGGGGCAGAGCATTAACACGCTGTACGGCTACAGCGCGCCCATGGATCCCAATATTATAAGGGAATCCATGACGCCGCTGGATTCTCAGAAAACAATCCTTCTGACCATGCACAGGGGAAAGACCCGGCTCACCCGTTTGAAATACCGGATTTTGGACAAGGAGACCTGTGAGGTCTATGACGAGAAGGAGATCAGCGCCATTGAGGAGGGGCAGGAGAACTTAGAGATTACGTTCGATTACGGATTTAAGACCAGCACGGAATATATACTGGACTTAGTCGGGACGTCTCTGGAGGGCCGGGAGATTCACTATTACACAAGATTAAAGTATTATATCGATGATTCGCACCTCGCGCAGAAGATGGTTTTTATCCGGAAATTCCACAAGTACACGTTCCAGAAAAGCCGGATGCAGGAGCTGGGGCGCTATCTGGAGCCGGACGGGAAGAACCGCAATACTTCTCTGGCGGAAGTGGACATCACCTCCAGTTCGGAACTGGTGACCTGGGCGGGCATGTCGCCGGAAATTATCTCGGATGAGATGATTACCATGAAAGAATATAATATGGAAACGGCGTGCGTGGAGTACGATTATTTTGTGAGGGCGGCCACGGCGTCGGGGGAGGAGACGTACCACATCAAGGAATTTTACCGGGTGCGCAATGCCAGCGGGCAGAATTATCTGCTGAATTTCCACCGGTCTATGGAGGCGCAGTTCGATGTGGAGCGGGCCAGCACCCAGACCAGCCAGTTAAAATTGGGAATTACGGCGGACCACAGCCGCAAGATGCTGACGGACGCCGATGAAAATATTCTTTTCTTTGTGCGGGACGGCGTGGTGTACCGCTATGATATGGCGAAAAATGAGATGCTTCCGATTTACCAGACATTCAGCGGGGAGGCATCCTATCTCAACCGCGCCTACAACGAGCAGGATATCCGGCTTTTGAAAGTGGACGCGGAGGGAAATCTGTATTTCTGCGTCTACGGGTATTTCCCACGGGGCGCGTATGAGGGGGATGTGGCCGTGGTGCTCTACGAGTACGAGGCGGACGGCACGCTGCGGGAAATGGTGTACATGCCGAGCAGCACCACCTACCAGCAGCTCAAGGAGGATTTTGACGAGTACGGGTATGTGAGTTCCCGCGGGATTTATTATTTTACCGTGGCCAACACCGTTTACGCCTATAATATGTCTGGCAAGCGGTTAGAGAAGCTGGCGGAAAATATAAAGAGCCACACCTTTATGACAATAGAGAAGGCCAACTGCTATGTGTGGTCGTCCTCCCTGAGCAACGGCTACGGGGAGAGCATTACCCTGTACAATCTGGAGACGGACGAGCGCGTCATGATCTATCAGCCGGATAAAAAATCCTATATCCGTCTTTTGGGGGTAATCGGCGACAACGTGGTCTATGGATTTGTGAAAAAAGACGATATCGGACCGAGCGCGGACGGGAGCCGGGTGGTGCCCTGCTATGAGCTGGATATCGCGGACACGCAGGGGAAGATTTTAAAGACTTACAGTAAATCGGACCGGTATATCCGGAGCGTTTCCACCAATGGAAACGTAATCAATATGCAGTTGTGCAGAAAATCCGGGGCGTACTATGTGGACGGGGGGAGCGAGAGCATCCTCAGCCAGTCCCAGACGGAGACCATGAAGATCCGCTACAGCTCGCGGGTTACGACCAAGTGCCTGACGGAGTGGTATATCCAGTTTCCGTCCACATTCCAGATGACGACGATTCCGAAGCAGCAGGAGGGGCCGCAGTCCCTCTACAGCGCGGAGCGTTTTGTGCGCCTGGAGCAGCCCAGCATTATCAAATATTATGTTTACGCGGTCGGAAGCATTACGGCGTCCTTTGAAAATGCCAGACAGGCGATCCAGGAGGCGGACCGCCAGATGGGCGTGGTGGTGTCCAGCGAGCACCAGGTCGTCTGGGAGAGGAGCGGCAGCTTTTTGCAGAATAATGTCGGCGGCATGGAGATGATCCGCGCGGGAAGCACGGTGTCCAATGAGGCGGCGTGCGCCGCTATGGTGCTGCGGCAGAATCACATCCCGGCGGATCCGGAGCAGCTGACGAAGCAGAATAAGACACTGTACGGCATGTTGGGAGAATATTTGAATAATCCGGTGAATTTAAAGGGATGTACGCTGGACCAGGTGCTGTATTTTGTCAGCGGCAATAAGCCTGTCATAGCTGCGACCGGCGACGGAAAGGCGGTAGTGATCAGCGGCTACACGACGACACAACTGTATTTGTTTAATCCGGAGAAAAACGCGGAGGTGGTTGTGAATCGTCATGAGTATGAAAATATATTTAAAAGGGCGGGCAGCCAGTTCGTGAGTTATATGGCGGATTGATGAAAATGGTTCGCTCAGGAATGGAGAGGGATGGCGCGAAAAATTGCGTCCAGAAAGTGAGGGGATATTATGAAAGAATTGATTCAGCAGGCGATGAAGGCCCGGCTAAAATCCTACGCGCCCTATTCGGGGTATTTTGTGGGGGCGGCTCTTTTGTGCCGGGACGGCACGGTCTACACCGGGTGCAATATTGAAAACGCGGCGTATTCGCCCACGAACTGCGCCGAGCGGACGGCCATTTTCAAGGCGGTCAGCGAGGGAAAGCGCGATTTTGTACGGATCGCTCTGGTGGGAGGGAGGTCGGACACCGAGAAGGCGCCGTCGCCCTGTGGGGTCTGCCGCCAGGTGATGGCGGAGTTCTGCGATCCCGATGAATTTGAGGTGGTTATGGCAAAGAGCGAGACGGACTACCAGGTGTTCAAGCTGGCGGAGCTTTTACCCCACGCCTTTTCCTTCTGATGAGGAGAAGGTGCGGAAGATGAGAAATCGCATAAGTTTTTGCATTGCCTTATCGCGTAGACACTCCGGAACGGGGGAAGTGAGGGATAATTTTCCTAGTGCCATTTTGAAAAAGAATAGTAAAAAATGAGGAAGAAATGGAATTACCAGTTAAATTTTGCGAGGAAATGCGTCGAATCCTGGGGGACGAGTACGAGGAGTATCTAAAGTCTATGGAGGATTCGAGAAAATACGGGCTGCGGGTGAACACGGCGAAAATTTCCGTGGAGGAATTTCTGCGGATCGCGCCGTTTCCCCTGAAAAAAATTCCCTATGTGGGCAACGGATTTTATTATGACGGCGAGATTCAGCCGGCCAAGCATCCGTACTATTTTGCCGGGCTGTATTATCTGCAGGATCCCAGCGCCATGACGCCGGCGTCCCGCCTTCCGGTGGAGCCGGGGGAGACGGTCCTGGATCTCTGCGCGGCGCCGGGCGGAAAGGCCACGGAGCTGGCGGCGAAGCTCAGGGGAAAGGGGCTTTTGGTCGCCAACGATATCAGCGCGAAACGGGCGAAAGCGCTTCTTAAAAATATGGAGCTGTTCGGGGTGGAAAACAGCTTTATTGTGACCGAATATCCCCAGAAATTGCAGGAGCATTTTGGGGGATTTTTTGATAAAATACTGATCGACGCGCCCTGTTCGGGAGAGGGGATGTTCCGCAAGGAGCCTTCCATGATTAAGGCGTGGGAGCAGAACGGCCCGGAATTTTACGCTAAGCTGCAGGAGGACATACTGCGGCAGGCGCTCCCTATGCTGCGGCCGGGAGGGTGCCTGTTGTATTCTACCTGTACTTTTTCACCGCTGGAGGACGAGGGCACGGTGGTGAAGATTCTGGAGATGGACCCCTCGCTGGAGCTGATTCCGATGGAGGGGTACGAGGGATTTTCCGAGGGGCGGCCGGAGCTTGTCGGCAGCAGTGACGAGAGCATCCGGCGCTGCGTGCGGATATTTCCTCACAGGCTGGACGGCGAGGGACATTTTCTGGCGCTGTTTCACAAAAAAGACGCGCCGGATGGCGGGATGGATTTTTCCGGCGGCGCGTCTGCCGCGGGGAGACGCCTGGGACTGAAGGGTGAGGAAAGGCGGCTGTTCGAAGAATTTGCGCGGAATCTGAACCGCGTTTTTGAAAATGACCGCCTGGAGTGTAAAAATGGCATGTTGTACTATATGCCGGAGGCGCTGCCCGAACTGCGGGGACTTAAATTTCTGCGCAGCGGTTTATTTTTGGGGGAGATGAAGAAGAACCGCTTTGAGCCGAGTCAGTCTTTCGCGATGGCGCTGTCCGCCAGGGATTATAAAAATTGCCTGAATCTCACGGC
>CANRJU010000196.1 GCA_947631075.1 uncultured Lachnospiraceae bacterium | reverse complement strand
ACCCTGGCGACGAGAATTTTGGGGCTGAAGGGCTTGGCAATGTACTCGTCCACGCCCAGCTCGAATCCCCTCAGCTCGTCCGTCTCCTCGCCCCTCGCCGTCAGCATGATAATAGGTACCTTGGAATACTGGCGGATTTCCCGGCAGGTCTGCCACCCGTCCATCTTCGGCATCATCACGTCCAGAATGACCAGAACGATGTCCTTATTGGCCAGAAAGAGGTCCACTGCCTCCTCCCCGTCGCCCGCCTCAATCACCTGAAATCCCTCGCGGGTGAGAAAATCCCTCACGAGCTTCCTCATCCTCTGCTCGTCGTCCACAATGAGAATCGTATTTTCCGCCATAATCCATACTCCTTTTTTATTTTTCAGCCGCCCTTTTTCTCCAGCGCCTGTTCCCGCTGCTCCAGCTCAGTCTGCCACTCCTCGTACTTATCAATGATTTCTTCTTCCATAGTAGCCTTATAATTTGTAAAAAATGTGAAAATTGAGTACTCAAATTTAAAATTTACGATCACAAAGCCCACTACCAGGACGACCAGCGCCACCACCGCTATCTTTAATTTCTTATTTAAAAGCTTCTGTCCCTCGTACATCCGCTGAAACCGGTCGCTGTCCGAAGCCCGCACCGACATGACCATCGGCTCCGGCTTTTTTTCCTCTTTGACGGGGATGTCCGCCAGCATCCCGGCGTCGACCAGTCCGCTCTTTAAAATCCGCCCCCGCAGATCCATCAGAAAAGAATATCCCACGACCGTCTCAAAATACTGATCCGTCACCAGCTTATTGTATAGCTTCAGGGCCGTCTTCGCATCCGAAAAATCCGTCTTTTCAGACAGGCTGCGAATCATTTTTTCTTCTTTTCTTGCCTGTTCGCGCGCCTCGTCGCTCTCGAACGAAAAGCCGCACACGGTTTCCTGCTTCTCCATCCTCATCCCCCCGTTTCTTACTCACGATTAAAGGGACGGCGCTTCCGTCCCTTTTTTCCCCAATCACTCGCCTTTCGCGTTGATGTAATTCATAAGTCCTTCCGCCTTGATGATTCTCTGCATGAACTCCGGAAACGCCTGTCCCTGATAGGACTGGTTTTTCGTCTTGTTGAAAATCACGCCGCTGTCGAAATCAATCTCCACCTCGTCCCCGGCGTCGATGTTCTTTGACGCCTCCGCGCACTCGATAATCGGCAGTCCGATATTGATGGCGTTGCGGTAGAAAATGCGGGCGAATGTCTCCGCGATCACGCAGCTGACTCCCGCCGCCTTGATGGCGATGGGCGCGTGCTCTCTGGACGAGCCGCAGCCGAAGTTTTTCTCCGCCACAATGATGTCGCCCTTGTTTACTTTATTTACAAAATCCTTGTCGATGTCCTCCATGCAGTGGGCGGCGAGCTCCGCCGGATCGGAGGAATTCAGATAGCGGGCCGGAATGATTACGTCCGTGTCCACATTGTCGCCGTACTTAAATACTTTTCCTAATGCCTTCATATTTCCTGCTTCTCCTCCTTCTTCTACAGTCCGAGCTCTGACGGCTCCGAAATTTTGCCGGTCACCGCGCTGGCCGCCGCAACGGCCGGGCTCGCCAGATAAATTTCAGAATTTACATGTCCCATGCGCCCCACAAAATTGCGGTTGGTCGTGGATACCGCTCTCTCGCCCTCCGCGAGGATTCCCATGTGTCCTCCCAGGCACGGTCCGCAGGTCGGCGTGCTGACAATGGCGCCCGCCCGGATATATGTCTGCGTCAGCCCCTCCTCGATGGACTGCAGGTAAATGTCCTGCGTCGCCGGAATGACGATGCAGCGGATTCCCTTTTTCACCTTGCGGTCCTTCAGGACAGCCGCCGCCGTTCTCATATCCTCAATGCGGCCGTTGGTGCACGAGCCGATGACCACCTGGTCGATCTCTATGTCCCCCGCCTCTTTTACGGTCTTTGTGTTCTCCGGCAGGTGCGGGAACGCCACAGTGGGCTCCAGCGCGCCAAGATCAATGGTGATGACCTCGTCGTACGCGGCGTCTTCGTCCGCCTCATATATGGTATAGTCCTTCTTGGAATGTTCCTTCATATAGGCAATCGTCTTGTCGTCCACCGGGAAAATGCCGTTCTTGGCTCCCGCCTCAATGGCCATATTGGCAATCGTGAACCGGTCGTCCATAGACAGGCTCCCCACGCCCTCTCCGGTAAATTCCAGCGAGCGGTACAGCGCTCCGTCCACGCCGATTTTCCCGATCAGGTGAAGGATTACGTCCTTGCCGCTCACCCACTTATTCAGCTTGCCGGTGAGCACCACCTGGATGGCGGACGGCACCTTGAACCACGCCTTTCCGGTAATCATGCCGGCTCCCATGTCCGTGCTCCCCACGCCGGTGGAAAATGCCCCCAGCGCCCCGTAGGTGCAGGTGTGGGAATCCGCTCCGATGCAGGTCTCCCCCGCCACGATCAGTCCCTTTTCCGGGAGCAGGGCGTGCTCAATTCCCATTTCTCCCACCTCAAAATAATTGGTGATACCCTGCGCCTTCGCGTACTCCCTCACGCACTTGCAGTGCTCCGCCGACTTAATGTCCTTGTTCGGCGCGAAATGATCCGGCACCAGCGCGATCTTGTCCTTGTCAAATACCGTCTTTTTGTTCAGTTTTTCCACTTCGTGAATGGCAACCGGCCCGGTGATGTCATTGGCCAGCACCAGATCCAGATCCGCCTCGATCAGCTGACCGGGCGCCACCGTATCCAAGCCCGCGTGGGCCGCCAGTATCTTCTGGGTCATAGTCATTCCCATTGTTCTGTCCTCCTACTGCTTACTAAATTTTTGATATCATTCTAACAGAAAAAAGTATTTTTTACAAATTTTAAAGAAAATCTGTCAAGTCAGACCGTGCCCGTGGAGCCGAATCCTCCCTCTCCCCGCACGGTGTCCGCCAGCTCGTCCGCCTCCTCGTACTCGGCGAAGTAATAGGGCGCGATCACCATCTGGGCAACCCGCTCTCCCGGCTCTACCACAATCTCCTCCGCGGAATGGTTGTGCAGGGCGACCATAATCTCACCCCGGTAGTCGGAGTCGATCACGCCCACCTTATTGGCCGGGGCCAGCCCCTTCTTGCAGGCGAGCCCGCTTCTGGCGTACACAAGGCCCACCAGTCCCGCCGGTATCTCCACCGCAATCCCCGTGCGGACAAATACCGTCTCCCCCGGTGAGACCGCGAGCGGCTCCTCCATGCAGGCGTATAGATCCGCCCCCGCCGAAAACTCCGTGCCATAGCGCGGCGTCTGTGCCCTTTCATCCAGTTTCTTAAAACGCAGCTTTATCCGGTTCATATTACTAATCCAATCCTTCCGCTGTTCTTTATGGAAAAATCCATTTCATTTATAGTAAAATATAGTTCAGATATATTCAGACGATCTCGCCCTCCCAGTGGACGACCTCGCCGCTCTCCAATGATTTCTTCACGTCAATAATTCTCTGGTTGTCCGAGCCCCGGAAATTCACCTTGAGGTTTTTCCGGGCGACGATAAACTCCCCGTCCACCATAATGTCAATGTAGGACAAGAGCTCCCTTGTCACCTCGGACTCCCGGCACATGCGGTCGCGGATGTCCCGGTCGAACAGATACCCGGTAAAGCACCAGACATTCTTCTCCGGATAGCGCTCATGCACCTCTCTTAACAAAGGAAGGAGCCCCTCCTGATTCTGAGGCTCCATAGGCTCCCCTCCCAGCAGCGATAAGCCCGCCACATAGGTCGGCTCCAAGTAGGAGAGGATTTCTCCCTTTTCTTTTTCTGTAAATGGCTTTCCGTAGTCAAAATCCCAAGCCTCGCTGTTGAAGCACTCGGGACAGTGGTGCGTGCAGCCGCTGACAAACAGCGATACCCTCACGCCGGTGCCGTTGGCCACATCGCATCTCTTGATATCTGCATAATTCATCGCGTCCCACTTCCTTTACAGGTGAAGGACACGGGCATTGATTTCCTTGGTCTTGCCCACGTTCCAGAAGTTTTCGCCGAGATAGCCGCAGGTTCTCCTGGTCACATTCATCTTGTCGTGGTCCTTGTTGCCGCAGTTGGGGCACTCCCACTCCAGATTCTCGTTGATCTTGATCTCGCCGTCGTATCCGCACTCATGGCAGTAGTCGGACTTGGTGTTGAACTCCGCGTACTGGATATGGTCGTAAATATACTTCACGGCCTCCTCGAGAGCAGGCAGGTTGTGCTGCATATTCGGAATCTCCACATAGGAGATGGCGCCGCCGGAGGAAATTACCTGGAACTGGCTCTCAAAGTCAAACTTGCTGAACGCGTCGATCTTCTCGCGCACGTCCACATGGTAGGAGTTGGTATAATAGCCCTTGTCCGTCACGTCCTCGATCACGCCGAAACGCTTCTTGTCAATTTCCGCAAAGCGGTAGCAGAGGCTCTCGGCGGGCGTGCCGTACAGGCTGAAGCTGATTCCCGTCTCCTCTCTCCACGTATCAGTGGCGCGGCGAAGGCGCTTCATCAGTGCCATCGCAAACTCGCTGCCCTTCTCGGTCGTCTGGCTCTCGCCCGTCATCAGCTTGGTCACCTCATACAGTCCGATGTAGCCGAGCGAAATCGTGGAGTAGCCGCCGTGGAGCAGCTTGTCGATCTTCTCTCCCTTGCCAAGACGCGCAATCGCGCCGTACTGCCAGTGAATCGGGCTGACGTCGCTGGTGATGCCCTCGAGCGCGCGGTGGCGGCACATCAGAGCCTCGAAGCACAGCGACAGGCGCTCCTCGAGAAGCTGCCAGAAGTACTCCATGTCTCCCTTGGCCACAATGCCGATCTGCGGAAGGTTCAGGCTGACAACGCCCTGGTTGAACCGGCCCTCGAACTTGTACTCGCCGTTCTCGTCCTTCCACGGAGTAAGGAAGCTCCGGCATCCCATGCAGCTGTATACATTGCCCTCGTAGTTCTCCCGCATCTTCTTGGCGGAGATGTAATCCGGGTACATTCTCTTGGCGGAACACTGCACCGCCAGTCTCGTGATGTAATCGTACTTGCCTCCCTTGAGGATGTTGTGTTCATCCAGCACGTAAATCAGCTTCGGAAAGGCCGGCGTCACATAAACGCCCTTCTCATTCTTAATGCCCTCTAAGCGCTGGCGGAGAATCTCCTCCACGATCATGGCATTTTCTTCTACATATTCATCATCGGCGTCCACGTTCAAAAACAGCGTCACGAACGGTGACTGCCCGTTGGTCGTCATCAGCGTGTTGATCTGGTACTGGATGGTCTGCACGCCGGAGCGCAGCTCGTCCTGCACGCGGTCCTTCACGAACTCCTCGATCGTCTCGGCGTCCAGCCTGTCCCCGAACTGCTCCATATAATGAGCCCGGTACTTATCCGCGCTCTTTCTCAAATACTTGCCCAGATGACGCGTATCCACGGACTGCCCGCCGTACTGGCTGCTGGCCACCGCGGAGATAATCTGGGTCACGACCG
>CANRJU010000195.1 GCA_947631075.1 uncultured Lachnospiraceae bacterium | reverse complement strand
CCTACTACACCACCAGCGTGTGGGTGGGCTACGATACGCCGAGAGAGGTGTCCGACTTGTCCGGCGCCACCTATCCGGGGCGCACCTGGCACGAGTTCATGAGCGCCATCCACGAGGGCATGGAGATCAAGAATTTCGCCTATGAGGAGGACAATTCATCGGATACGAGCTCCGGGGGCGCCGGGGACTACGACTCCGATTCATCGAGCGGATCCGGGGGCAGCGCGGATGTGGATGAAGACGAAAGCACCGGCGGGGGAGGCAGCGTGGACGTGGATCCGGACGACGACATTCCCGATATAGACGAGGACCCGGACGATGAGCCGGAGCCCACAAAGAAGCCGAAAAAGACAAAGAAACCGGTGCAGACCGAGCAGCCGGTACAGACGGAAGAACCGCCCCAGGAGACGGAGCCGCCGTTAGACCCGGCGGAAGATGTGACCGACGGCGAGGGAGATCTGGAAGAATAAAAAATATCACCGGGAATCACTTGGATTCCTGGTGATATTTTTTTAATATGCGCTCAATCCGGTCTGTCGGATTCAGATATTCGGAAATGGACGCATCGTGGTTCAGCGTGTCGATGAGGAGAGCGATGTATTTGCTCATATCCACATTGATATAGTATTCGCGGTCCAGAAGCTCCTGCGGCTGGTATACCAGGTTCGTGGTCATGACGCGGTAGATCAGTCCGCTCTTGTAGGCCTCGTCGAACTTTTTCAGCCCGTTCGTGAAAAGGCCGAAGGTGGACGCCACGAAAATCCGGTTGGCCATCCGGCGCTTTAATTCGGTGGCCACGTCCAGCATGCTCTCGCCGGAGGAAATCATGTCGTCGATGATCACCACGTCCTTCCCCGCTACATCGGACCCCAGAAACTCGTGGGCGATGATCGGGTTGCGCCCCTCTACGATCCGGGTGTAGTCCCGTCGCTTATAGAAGGTGCCCACGTCTACTCCCGCCACGTTGGCAAAGTAGATGGCGCGTCCCATCGCGCCCTCGTCCGGGCTGATGATCATCATGTCCTTGGCATTCATGTGGATGTCCGGCACATTTTTCAAAAGAGCCTTGATGAACTGGTAGGTGGGCTGCACGGTCTCAAAGCCCTTGAGAGGAATCGCGTTCTGCACCCTCGGATCGTGGGCGTCAAAGGTGATGATGTTCTCCACGCCCATGTTGGTCAGCTCCTGCAGCGCCAGGGCACAGTCTAAGGATTCTCGGGAGCTGCGCTTGTGCTGGCGGCTCTCGTACAGAAACGGCATGATGACCGTAATCCTTCTCGCCTTGCCGCTGATGGCGGCAATCATGCGCTTTAGGTCCTGATAGTGGTCGTCCGGCGACATGTGGTTGATCTGACCGCACACCTTGTAAGAGAGGCTGTGGTTGCAGACGTCTACCAGAAGATAGATGTCCTTTCCGCGGACGGACTCATTCAGAATACCCTTGGCCTCGCCCGAGCCGAAACGGGGGCAGACCGCGTCGATAATGTAGGAATCCTTCTTGTAGTTGTTAAAATGAATGGATGGGGTGGGATTTCTCTTGCTGTCGTGCCGCCATCCGACAATGTACTTGTCCACCTTTTCCCCGATGAGCCTGCTGCTCTCCAGGGGAAGAATGGCGAGGTCGCCGTAGGGAATCATCTGTGCTAAATCTTTCTGACTCATGCTTTCTCCTTTCAAAGACATGCCTTTTTCAGCCGAATATCGTCCCCCGTCAGCTTCAGCAGCGTGTAGTAGCTGGTGATCCGGGAAAAAATCCGCTCGCTGTACTGGTTCCGCAGATCGTCAAAGGACAGATTCGTGGAAATAATGGTAGAGCAGCGGCTGTTCAGCCTCGTGTCAATGCAGTGATACAACTGGGAGGAGGTAAAGCTGTTGTTCAGTTCTGTGCCCAGATCGTCCAAAATCAGAAGATCGCTGTCCAGAATATAGGAAACAGCGGCGCTCCTCTCCGTATGTGAAAATTCTCTGTCAAATTTGTACGTCTCTAAAATATCAAATAGTTTTACAGAAGTCAAGTACACAACTGTATGAGAGCGGTCTAATAATTCTTTGGCGATACAGTGGGAGAGGAAAGTCTTTCCCACGCCGGTGTTGCCATACAGCAGAAAATTTCCGGGCGTATCGTGAAAATGCTCCACAAAATCCATGGTAATATTGTAAATATGCCGCATGTTGTCGCGGGGCGTCTGCCCGGTGGCCTCCTCCACATAGTCGTCCGGATAGAGGGAGAAATCAAACCGGGAGAAATTCTCCTGGTCCAATACTTCCTTCAAATTGGACTGGGCGTAGAGGAAATTGACAATCTCCCGCTCAAAGCAGTGGCATTTCCGGCTGCCCACATACCCGGTGTCATGGCAGTCCGGGCAGTGGTATACGGGCTTTAAGTAGTCGGCGGGAAAGCCGTGGGCGGTGAGGAGCTGTGCCTTCTGCCGCTTGATCCGCTCGATCTGCCGCTCTAAATCCCGCTCGTGGGATCCTCTTGAGAGCCTGGCGCGGGCGTGTTCCAGCGAAATCGCCCGGACATCCGCGTCCAGGCCGCTCCACTCCGGGATGGCGCGCCGGACTTCCTCCTGGCGCTCCCTGGAAATCTGTTCCGTCACGAGCTGCCGCTCGTAGTAGACGGACATCAGTTGTTCGTATTGACTGTTGGTAAGTACCATAAAAACACTCATTTCTGAGCGAACAAATTCCGCCGTCAATAGCGAATTATGCCCGCTCCATTTTTTGAAAAAATTTAACCACCCGTGGGATGCGCGCTCCGCTCGACAGGATTTATGCTCCTACCAGTCAGGATGTATTCTCTGACAGCGGCGCTCCTACCAGTCAGGATGTATTCTCTGACAGCGGCGCTCCCGTCAGTCAGGATGTATTCTCTGGCAGCGGCGCTCCCATTAGTCAGGACTTATGTCCCTGCAGCAGCTGGCGCTCCAGAGAGCTGTAGTCGCTCTGGGAGTAGGAGCGCTGGGGAAAATTCTGAAACTGGTTCTTCGACGGAGCGCTTGTCCGGTAAATGGTGCTCTGCCGGATGGGAGCTCCGTGATTGCGTTTCTTGCTCTTGTAGGCCTCGTCGCACCGCTTGATATCCTCCAGGGAAATCACTTGGCTGTCGTGCCATCCCTTCAGAATCGAGGACACATAGTGAAGATTCGTGTCCCCGGTCTGCATCACCGTCCGGCTGCATGCCTCCTCGATAATGCTGTCCGCGAAGTGATAGGCGTTCCAGCTGTCGATGATCTCGCGCTCGGCCGGGGCTAAGTTCCGCTTTATGCCCAGGGCCCGCGCCACCAGCGCGTACCGGCCGGAGAACGCCGCCGATTCCTCCGCGGCCTCCTCCGGGGTGGCAATTCCCTGTCTGGCCCAGTCGATGCCGATTGCCTCTATGTACGAGGGACTGGTCTTTCCCTTGGAGACCGCCGTCTCATATAAAGTGACCACAAGCTCCGAGGAGAAGCCCACGTCGCACATAAAGTACAGAATCGTCTGCAGGTGGGTGGGAGAGACCGGAGCGCCTAACAGAGCCTCAATCCGGCTGATGGTGCGGTTCATCTCCTCATCTTTCACGAGCGCCTCTGCCTGCAGAGGCGTGTAGGTGTGCTTTTCTGGGACCGGAATATCGCCCGATTCCGCCGGGAGAGCGGTATTCCTGCCGTGCACCGTGCCCATCATCCTCTCGTGAGCCGCCTGCTCGTCCGCGCCTGCAAAAACACCCGCCTGTTTGCCCGCGCTCGCAGGCGGAGCCAGCCGGCCGGCGCGTCCCCGCCCCTCTCCGGACTCCGGAACCGGCCCGGCTCCCGGCGTCAGAAGCCGCACGGAAGAAATGGCGTCCCCCTCGGCTGTCAACTGGATCAGCCCCTTCCGGGACCAGTAGCGCAGCGCGCGCAGAACGTCGTTCTCCGTGCAGTCCAGGCGGTCGGCCAGCAGGCTGACCGAGAGATCGCCCTCCTCGTCCGGGTGCTGGCAGGCCATCTGCAAGGCGAGATATACCTTCACAAAATTGCCATTGGCAGCAGGCATATATTGGGTTATAAACATATTGGAAATGCTTGTAAATGTGTCATTTCCTTCCTGTGCGACGGTAAATCCCATGACCTCACGATTCCTTTCTGCATCCTTGTTGCACTCAAGAGTATAACATAAAGATTTTTGACTTGCAAATGGCGGAAAGCGGGTGTTTTGCTGTAGAAAAACGCTGTTGATAATGTGCATAATGTTGACAACGTATGTTCGAATGGACTATTTAAGTAGAATAAACGGGAAGAAACAACGGTTTTTCGGGATTTTTCATAGAAAATAAAATTTTTATAAATATTCACAAATTTTACTTGACAAGAATATATCCACAACCCGCACATTCGACTGAATGTTGATAAGGTTGTGGATAATGTGCATAAATTATTCTTTTAACAGGCTATCTCCAATTTCTACTACGTTTCCCGCCCCCATAGTTATCAACAGGTCGCCGTCGATACAATTTTTTAAAATAAATTTTTCAATCTCGTCAAAACTGGAAATGTAGCGCGCTTCTTTTCCCCTCTTTTTCATCTCGTCCGCGAGCGTCTGAGAGGAGATATCGCCCGGATCCTGCTCCCTGGCGGCGTAGATATCCGCCAGTATGACCTCGTCGGCCTCGCAGAGCGCCTCGGCGAACTCTGGGAGGAAAGCGCGGGTGCGGGTGTAGGTATGGGGCTGAAAGACGCACCACAGTGTCTTGTGCGGGTACTTCTTGGCCGCTGTGAGGGTGGCGGCGATCTCCGTCGGGTGGTGCGCATAATCGTCAATGACCGTAACGCCGTTGAAGTCCCCTTTGAACTGGAAGCGCCGCTCCGTGCCGTGGAACGCCGTGAACGCCCGTTTTATCACCGGGGGCTCGATGTCAAACAGGGAGGCGAGTGCCAGGCAGGCCAGGGCGTTGGAGATGTTGTGGCGGCCCACCACGGCCAGCTCATAGCGCTCCTTCACCTCGCCCTGGACCACGGCGTCAAAGCGCCCGTGGCCGAGCTCGTCATAGGAGATGTCCGCCGCGGTGAAGTCCGCTTCCGGGACGTCCAGCCCGTAGGTGATGACCCGGCAGGAAAGACCCTCCGTGATCTCCGCGTAATCCGGAATCTCGGCGTTGATGATCAGCGTTCCGCTCTCCGGGATAAGTTCCGCGAATTTCCGGAAGGAGCGGCGTATGTCCGCGATGTCCTTGAAGAAATCCATGTGATCTTCTTCTATATTAAGGATGACGCCCACCGTGGGGAAAAACTGCAGGAAACTGTTGGTGTACTCACAGGCCTCCGTGATGAAGTGGGAGGAGCCGCCGATGCGGATATTCCCCCCGATGGCGTCCAGTATGCCGCCCACGGAAATCGTGGGGTCAAGTCCCGCCTCCATGAAAATGTGCGAGGCGATGGACGTCGTCGTGGTCTTGCCGTGGGTCCCGCTGATGGCGATGGCCGAGGAATAATTCTTCATGACCTGGCCCACCATGCGCGCCCGCTCCATCATGGGGATGTGAAGCTCCTCCGCCCGCCTG